>NZ_PIGD01000018.1:0-90267 GCF_003050085.1 Vibrio sp. 10N.286.48.B8
CGTCCAAATCAGGCGCTGCTTTTTATTTGCCCTACAAGATGCTATTAAATTCTCATAAGTCCCTAATTTTATGTGCAATCATATTTCTATATTGGTAAGGTAAACCTGTCTCTTTACTAGGTATGAACAACGATTTGAACAATCTCAAGGAAATGGTTAAGTTTAAGTCACTTAACAAGTGGTATGGTGATTTTCATGCCCTAAAGGATATCGATTTAAATATTGAACAAGGAGAGATAGTGGTGATTTGCGGGCCATCAGGTTCAGGTAAATCAACCTTGATTCGTTGTATCAATCAGCTAGAACCTTTCGAGAGTGGCGAGCTTTCTGTGTTAGATCAAGCACTTCCGAGCAAATTCAACACCCCAGGCCAAGTTGGGATGGTGTTTCAGCACTTTCATTTATTCCCCCATCTTACTGTGCTTGAGAACTTAACTTTGTCCCCAATTCGTACGCTTAAAAAAAGTAAACACGAAGCCGAGAAGCTTGCAATGCACTATCTTGAGCGTGTACACATCGCAGAACAAGCCAACAAATACCCAGTGCAACTCTCTGGCGGTCAGCAACAACGCGTGGCTATCGCCCGTTCTCTATGTATGAAGCCGGAATTACTCTTGTTCGACGAACCAACTTCAGCGCTTGATCCGGAGATGATCAACGAAGTGCTCGATGTAATGGTTGAACTGGCGAGTGAAGGTATCACCATGGTGTGTGTGACCCATGAAATGGGCTTTGCGAAACAAGTGGCCGACCGTGTTATCTTCATGGATGAAGGACAAATTGTGGAATCGAATACGCCACAAGCGCTCTTTGAAAACCCGCAACATGAACGTACTCAAGCGTTCCTAAATCAGATCCTGACTTATTGATGTTGCTTCGAATTATTAAACCCGCCCTATCCGCTTTGGTACAAATTATTGTGCTCGTGGCTGCGGTTGTCTGGATCCTCGATTCTGGCGCACAAACCATGGGATACAGCTGGCAGTGGGAGCGCGTGCCGGACTATATTGCTTTCTATGAAGATGGTGAATGGTGGCCAGCAGAGCTGGTTGAAGGGCTACTGGTTACCATCAATATCTCTTTGATTTCTTTGGTCGCTACGTTGATCATTGGTTTAACGACAGCGCTATTGAGAAACTCAAACTCTGTAGTCGGACGCACCTTAGCCACCAGCTATGTTGAGTTGATTCGTAATACGCCGTTATTGGTACAAATTTATTTGCTCTATTTTGTATTTGGCCCCGTATTAGGGCTGGATCGCTTTAGCACTGCCGTTTTAGCCTTGGCACTTTTCCAAGGTGCTTACACCGCCGAGATATTTCGTGCCGGTTTAAATGGTATTGCGAGAGGACAATTTGAAGCAGCTCAATCCTTGGGCTTATCAAAGACCTATACTTACTGGGATGTGATTCTTCCTCAAGTGGTGCAACGCACCTTGCCACCTTTGACCAATGAAGTGATCTCTCTTATTAAAAACTCTTCGATTGTGAGTGTCATGGCTATTTTCGACCTGACAACCGAAGCCAGAAACATCGTTTCTGAAACCGCGATGCCATTCGAGATTTGGTTCTCTGTGGCGATCATTTATCTTGCTCTTACACTTTCACTTTCTTCCGTTGCTGCTTGGCTTGAGCATAAGCTCGGAGCTAACTGGCGAACACAATAAGGATTTATCAGCATGAAGCTATTTAAAACCGCGATTACAGCCCTACTTGCGCTTGCCGTAAGTTTGCCTGCACTTGCTTCTGAAACGCCTAACCTCGATAAAATCAACGAACGTGGCTCACTGCGCGTTGGTATGTCGACATTTGTTCCTTGGGCAATGCGTAACAAACAAGGCGATCTTGTTGGCTTTGAAATCGACGTGGCGAAACGCCTTGCCGAAGATTCAGGTTGGAAAGTCGAATTTGTACCTACGGCATGGGACGGCATTATCCCTTCTCTATTATCGAAGAAGTTTGATGTGATCATCGGCGGTATGTCTATTACTGAAGCGCGAGCTAAAAGCGTACTGTTCACTGAACCATACTCGCACTCTGGTGTTCAACTGGCTGCTAATAAAGAGCTAGCGGAAGGTTTTACTCAAATCTCTGATTTTGATTCTCGCCGCGTGAAAATTGCCGCTCGTCGTGGTGCGTTCACCGTTCAAGTGGCTCGTGAAACCTTCCCTAAAGCGAAAGTTCTACAGTTCGATGACGATGCTCAAGCATTCCAAGAAGTGTTAAACGGCAACGCGCACGCAGTTATCGCGTCTAGCCCGAAACCAGAACACGAAGCGATTAAAAACGCAGATACGCTATTTATTCCATTTGAAGAGCGTCTATCCAAAGGTAACGAAGCATTTGCAGTTCGCCTAGGTGAAACTGACAAGGCAGAATTCTTCAACGAATGGATCAAAGCACGTACTGAAGACGGTTGGTTGAAAGAGCGTTACGAGTACTGGTTCTCTACTCTGGATTGGCAAGATCAAATTGCTCAAGGTCAGTAATCTGAAGTTGAGCTCACTTTTTAATATGAGCTAATCTGTCGAATCTGAATCAAGGCAGTGCACTGTTTGCACTGCCTTCTCATCGACGATTTAAGTAGCCTTTTTAAGTAGCTTTATTTGATTCGTTTTAGATCCAAGCAACAACCCAATAATAATTAATGTTTAAACAGGAATGACGTGAGTAGTACTAGCGCATTAACAACACCTAAGCCCAACGTTCATATGAAGCCTTGGTATCAACGCCTTACTCTTTTAGATGGTGTGTTACTCGCTGTCATTTGTGTGTTTGCAGGCTGGCTTTATTATCGCTCTGCTGTTGGTATTAACTACCAGTGGCGCTGGGAAGATGCGTTTACCCTGATTTTTATTCCGCCATCCGAAGGTAACGTCCCGTACTTTTTCCAAGGCTTGATCGCCACACTGCGCTTGAGTGTCTGGAGCATGGTGTTAGCACTCTCTTTTGGCACATTACTTGGCGTCGCAAGGCACTCCAAAATCGCTTTCTTCAGAACGCCTGCACTGATTTTTATCCAGTTGGTTCGAAATATTCCGCCACTGGTGTTTGTCTTCATCTTCTATTTCTTCGTTTCTAACCAACTGATTCCATTACTTGGTTTAGAAAGTATCTTACGTGAACATAATGGCGAGATTAACGCTGTTCAAGGTTTCCTATTCGGCCCAGCTAACCTTTGGGAAAACTTAGCATCTGGTGTTATTTGTATTGGTTTGCTCTCTTCGGCTTATATTGCGGAAGTGATTCGAGCGGGTTTAGAAGGTATTCCTAAAGGCCAATGGGAAGCCGCCGATTCACTTGGCTTGTCTGCATTGTCTAAGTATCGATTTGTGGTTGGCCCACAAGTATTGACTGCCATCACCCCACCATTGGCTGGCCAAGCAATATCTTTGGTTAAAGACACGTCGATTGTGTCTCTAATTTCCATCCAAGAGATGACTTTTGTTGGTACTGAGATGGCCAACTCTTCCGGTTTGATCTTCGAGATCTGGCTGATTGTTGGCTTCGTATATTTTACTTTGTGCTTTGCACTTTCGCGTCTATTCAAAGTGATTGAGCAGCGTTCTAGCGCCTACCTTAACCATCAGTAACACCATTAATCAAAAGTATCGACTCGCCCGACTATTCATTGCCCTTATCAATTTCACCTGATTGGTTTAAGCTATTGACTAATCAGGATTTATCTCTTCATATTTCTTCTTAGAAACACAGCAAAATACTCGCCTAATCACTATACTTAAAGTATCGAACTGCGTTGATTCTTCTCAAGGACATCACTCAACATGGACAATCATAAAGAAAGAGCTTTTTACGCTGTTGTTGGCGCCTTGGTTGGCGACGCCGCTTCAATGGGGCTGCACTGGCTGTATGACCAAGAGAGAATCTTACACGTGGCGGGTTTTGAACCAGAGTTTCGCTCACCGAATCAGTTCGATTACCAAGACAAGGGCTACTTTGCGCACCAAGGTAAAACCGCAGGTGAACAATCGCAATACGGTGCTCAGCTCTTGGCGATGGTCGACAGCTTAGTCGACAATAAAGAATACGATGAAGCGAGTTACATCAAACATTTCCGTTTCTGGTTTGATTTTGGTGGTAGTTGGCAAGGCTACATTGATAAAGCAACGCGTATGAGCTTGTTGAACATCCATCAATTAGAACTAGAGGACGCCTCTATTGCTGCGTGTGGCGCAGACGATACACAACTTCCCGCAGTCTCAAAGATCATTCCATTAGTGGCATGTACTTATACCTCACACACCTTACCCGCGATGGTAGAGAGTGCGGTACGAGTGACCAACAACAACGACAAAGCCGTGGAATGGGCGCAGGCAATCACTCTATTAATTCAAGCCGCGATACAGGGTAACTCTCCGCTTCAGTCGGTAGAAATGGTAAGACAAACCTGCAGCAAGTTTATACACGATCAAATCGATGAAGCATTAGCAGAACCTGAACTTTCAATCACTGAGGCTGCAAAGAAATTTGGATTGCATTGTGAATTGAGCGCCGCGTTCCCACTACTAATTCGCATCATTGCGGGTGCTCAGAGCTTTAAACAAGCTATTCGAGATAACATCTTATGTGGCGGTGATAGCTGCGGTCGTGCGATCGTGATTGGCGCGGTATTAGCGGCTTGCTTCTATGAAGAAGACGGAGCGATTCCAACAGAATGGCTAAACCAAGTAGAACTCAATGGTGGTGTCTTGTCTTTGCCGATTGAGTGATTCCCACAATAACGAACTAAAGTCTGACATAAGACAAGCACACTTCTAGGTCGGAGACTGTCGTTCCTATAAGGTTGGAACACACTGTGACAACTCATTCTTTAGCCAAACCACAAACGGGCTTTCTGGTTCATCTTGCTTGTCATCTTGTGTGAGCAATATGTACTGATGACCGGAAGGCACAAAGCCGAACGGTGCGATTAAGTTGCCTCTATTCAAATCATCAACCACCAATGGATAAGAGCCAAGAGCCGCTCCTAACCCATCAACGGCCGCTTGAAAGCAAAAATAGAAGTGTGCAAAGGTTTGGTTTGAAATAGCTTGCGGCACCATTCGGCTATCAAATTCACTATCTTTGGTGATGGATGCCCAGTGGCTCCAAGCGTTTGGTCGCGTGCTGCTGTGCAGTAATTTTACATCGGCTAACTTGTCTTTGACCTGTTGCCAGTAATCAGGCGAGAACACAGGGCCAACCCACTCTTCAACTAACGGAATCTGTTTATAATGCTCGATTACGTTGAAGTCGTCTCGGCGAATGGCCATATCTAATCCAGTTGCGCCTAATGTCACAGGTCCACCTGCGGTAGACAATCGGACATCAATTCCGGATTCGTTATAGAAATCACCGAGTCGAGGCATTAACCAACGCATGGTCAATGTGGGTTCGCATGAAACCTCCAACGCGTGATGATTCAGCTGATTAAGCTTGTGGACTCCAGTTTCCAAGGCTTGGAACGCTTGCTCTGTGTAACCTTTGAGTAATTCCCCCTCTTTGGTGAGACACACATTCCTGCCCTGTTTATAGAACAAGGCGTGAGATAAGTGATTTTCCAATACCTTGATCTGCTTACTCACTGCGCCATGTGTGATATTGAGTTTATCCGCCGCATCACTGTAACTGCTCGAATGCGCTGCTATGTGGAAAATATGAAATGCTTTCAAATGTCTCATGCGTGATTTTTTCTCACAGATAGGTGGAGTTCATTTCGATTATAGGCAGCAATAAAAAACCATACAATGCTCGCTCATCAAATATAAAGAGTTGGAGTCATTATGGAGTGGTTAAGCCTAGCAGTATTGGGACTATTGATTGTTATTAGTCCAGGAGCTGATTTCGTTTTAGTTTTGAAAAACAGTGTCAATCAAGGAAGACAAGCAGGGATTTGGACTGCAATAGGTGTGAGTTTAGCGATTTGTGTTCACATCAGTTATTCAATGCTTGGGATCAGTTACTTAATCTCACAGAATGAGCAGCTGTTTGACATGATCAGATACGCAGGTGCAGCCTACCTTATTTATCTAGGGCTAAAAGGTATCTTGAGTGCGGACAACAAGCTTGCACCGATGGAAGATGCAAAACAAAGCACCAATGTTTGGCGCTATTTAACCCAAGGCTTTTTATGTAACGTGCTCAACCCAAAAACCATGTTGTTCTTCTTGAGCATCTTCAGCCAAATCATCTCACCTGATGCAGAAAACCAGCATGTCGCACTCGGCTATGGACTTTACATGATCGTTCTTCACGGCTTATGGTTTGGAATTGTCGCTATGCTGTTTACTTCGAATACATTGCAAAAGCATCTATTGAGAGCAAAGAAAAGGCTTAATCAAGCGTGTGGATTTGGCTTAGTGACGTTCGGAGCACTATTGGCGGTTAAGTCTTAAATAGAAGCTAAAACTAATAAACTCAATGATACAGTGTTCCATTGAGTTTATTTACAATTTCCAGCTAAGTTAACCAGTTTTAAGGCAGCTAATACTTTAGAGCCAACGAACGATTAGAGCTGCTGACTCTTAGGAGTTTCTATATTCCACCCTTCACCGATAGTATCTGATACCGCAAGCAGACCCTCAAGGTAAATGGAAACTTCTTCACTTGATTCAACTGTGAAATAAAAGTCCTTCTCAGTTTCCTGAGCAGCAAAGATTAGGTCATCAGTTAAAGTCAATGTGTTGGGTTTAACCATGTACTCACTCGACATTTCGATAGAGTGGTAACGTTTATATCCGTCTACAACGATCCCTCTTGGAACATTGCAGCGTGCTTCTTTAACAACGTAACTACCTGGCTTGATATTATCAAACAATACGTACTCTAGATCTTCGTAGACTGTCATTCTCAACGTCTCCGGTTCTTGAGCGAGTTCATCACCAATCTTTTCGTACATTAGAATCGAAAAAGTATCACACGGATAAACACTACCAACCTTAATGATCTTCGTAGTAATACCAATAGCTCCATCTCCATGAGGAGCAGATAGAGTATTCGACGCATTATGAGGTAACGTCATACAACCCGTTAAGCTAGCTACCAAAGCCATTGGCAGAAAATGTTTCATATAAAGCCTTTATTCTTATCAATATAATTATTCGGCGACCCTATCATTAAAAATCCAGACCGAAAACAAAGATTGATAAAATCTTGATATAGTTGGCATTATTTTATAATTCAGCTGACAGTTCTCATATTTACACGTCCTCTGTTGGCAGATGAAGGCAACTATCTGATGGAGATACAGGCTAAAGGAATGAGTTAATCTCAATTTATTACAAACTATTCACGCCACATATAGACAAACTCATCGTTTTGCGAGGTGATTTCGAAGCCAAACCTTAAATACAACTCCCCAACTCGATTACCTTGTAAATAACACAACTCTACAGGCTTATTGAGTTTGGCTGCTTGAGCTAAGCAATCCGTTAAAACTTGGCTGCCAATACCTTTGCCATGATATTCAGGCAGCAAAAAGAATCGGCAAAAGTAGAAGTGGTCACCCTTGTCTTTCAGCAACACACTGCCAATCGCTTTGCCCTGATATTCAATGATTTCAGGCCTTTCTTCTGCCCACTCTTCGGCGTGTATGCCTCGTTGAACTTGCTCATCCCAGCCAAAAACAGCTTTGATTGGCTCAAATTCAGCCGCCTTTTTTAGCTCGAACAGAAATTCATAATCTGATGACTGAGCAGGTCTTGTCGAATACTTCAAAATATCTCCAACAATAATCAATGAACTATAACCAATGAATAGAAACAACAGCGGCTTCATTTCCAAAAAGCTCGCTCACGACAAGTAAGTGAGAATGAGGAAGGTGCCATGCTTCAGTGTTCATTTAGGGTTTAGTTGAAAGCGTAGAACTTCGTGTTTATCTTGCTCTGAGTAAAAGGTATTTAAGAACTGCCCGCCACACTTCTCAATTACTTTTTGCGAAACAATATTGCCGTACTCGCAGGTAATAATAGCGTTTTCGGTCAGTACGTGACGTTGAACCCAAGACAACATATGACTTGCGATACCTTGCCCTCTCGCTTGTGGCAAAGTCTCGTAGCCTATGTGTCCGATAACGTTATGAATGTATTCACTGGTACCATGACGAACTCTTATCACACCAAGGATTTGACCAGAGTCGATACAAAAATACGTAGAAGCAGGCGTCCAACCTTCTGGAAGTTCCTCACCTTTTGAATAAGCGACTCGCCTTTTTAAATACGCATCACTACTGTCAGAAATACCGGTGTAAATAACTAACCCATCCTCAGAGCAAGCATTCACATAATGATGAAAGGCACTTGAGTACGAAATATCAGCTTTGACCATGTCCATATAGTTTCGATTCCTAGTTACTGCTCTTTCGGGTTGAGCTATCAAGCCTAAGCTAAGTGCATGGTGTATTCTTGATGCCCTGTATGTTCATCAACTTGTTCATTCACAATAGAGAATCCTTGGGACAAGTAGAATTGAATCGTCGCTTGGTTCTCTTTATACACATTCAATGACAAGTTCAGACATTCAAGCTTAGCGTGTTGGATAAGTTGCTTACCAATACCACTGCCTTGATGTTCTGTACTGACAAAGATCGCCGCTAAGATCCCTTCATAAAGCGAATAAAAGCCACGAACCTCACCGTCTACTTGATACACGTAAGTTGTTGATGCCGGAATATATAGGTCACGCATATTGGCCACTTGCGACTCCCAAAACTCAGGAGCCACAAAGTCATGGGCCTTTATCGAGGCGGTTAACCAAATATCTAAAACAGCTTCAATATCATTTGGGTTGTACTCTCTAATCATCTTAATTCTCAGGCAATTAATATTGTTTAATGGGCTAACCAGTATGCCAAGAAGCGACTTAAACCTATTGAAGATTTACGACAATGTCCCAGTCAGAATTATTGAACGGCAATGATAGATCAATACCATTGGCCGCTATTGCTTCTTAACGTACTTCGCCGTAACAAGCATTTCACCGCCACCATCCAGCTTGCAATCTAACTGGTGATCTTTGCCTTCATTGATACGTCGAATCACTGCTTTAGTGCCGATTTTCAGTACAGAAGAACTGCCTTTGATTTTTAGATCTTTAATGAAGGTAACTTTATCGCCACTTTCCAATACAACGCCATTTACGTCCTTAACACGCGCGGCTTCTCTTTCTAAACGCTCTTCTTCTGGATTCCATTCATAGGCACACTCAGGGCAGATCAGGTTGTTTTGGTCTGGGTAGACATATTCAGATTGGCATTGCGGACAAGGAGGTAAAGACATACGTTAATACTTCATTTAAATAGAATTTGTCCCCATTTTAATGACTCTTGTTAGGCTTAGCGAGCACAAATCGAACCAATTTTCGGTAGCGTAACTTAACGTTGAAAAGAACAGCACCTAAAACGAACAAACACAGCCATTAAGCTGTGTTTGTTTAAAGGCCTAGGAAGTGGAACCGATTAACGTTCGACTTTTGGCGAATAAATCGAGTAAGCGGTGATTTGCCCTGCCACAATTGCAGAAAACATGAATAACGCCGACAAACCAATACTTGGAATAGGCAAAATAGATTGTTCAAACACCGACTGGCTGGCACTCACTAATACTCGGCTACCCGGAACCAAAATGATGATCCCTTGCACGATATAAATAGAGCCTGTGAGCTCCATCTTCTTGGCAATCCAAGTTCCGTACAGAGTAATAAGAACCGTGGTTACCCAAGTACCCACAACCCAACCACTATCAAAACCGAGGTAGAACGGCCCCCACATGCCAAGAACCGCAACTGGCAAGCCAAGCAAGATGTCTTTAGGGCGCGCATTGAACATCACACCGATAGATACTGAGATCAACACCAAGCCTGATATGTGCATCCACATCGGTACCGCATTGGTATAGTCGATGGAGACCGCTTGTCCCCATATTGCTTCACCAATATTGAGACCCATGATAATCCCAACAAACAGCTTGATCAGCGTTAACGCACTCTGCCCTAGTAAACTAGTACCAGAGACGAGATCGTTAAACGCCAAACACTCTAATGCGTTGGCTATGGATAACCCTGGTACAAATAAGACGATCGAGGCGATACACAACGCCCACACCGGAATCGGCAACCCTGTACTTGCCAGAAACGCCACAAAGATACCCGTTAACAATGCAGAGATGAACTCAACCGCGATAGCGCGACGTGAATGAAGAACTTGCTGACAGACCCAAACCATCAAACCCAATAACGCAGAAAAGCCCACAGCTTCCAACGTACTGCCCACCAGCATCAAATACGCAGGCGGAATCCCCATATTGGCTAGTGCAGTCACAAATTTAGAGTAACCGACAGGCTCTGGTACAGGCTCACTGCTCGGTTGGTTAATACGAATGATCGTATTGGCCAACAAACTCAGGTTAATTGACGCAGGCTTTAGACGCTTAAGAATAACGGCGTTGTTATCGTCTGGAAATTGATAGTTAATCGCAGTTGGCGTTGCTTGGATCATCACGTCAACACCATGCTTTTTTGCATAGAATTGAGTGTATTTCTCTAGCTTGTAAGGAGCACAGCCACTGCGGTGAAGAGTGTCACCAATTTCAACAATTTTGTTAATTCGGAACTGAGAAGGCATGGGTATTTTAGGGGAGACAAAATGTGCGGCAAATGTACCAAACGATAGACGGAATGACGAGACTTTTGCGTAAATTATCAACTGAACTCGTTACTTTTTTCTGCAAAGGCTTAGAAGTGCCTATATCTCTACTCATTTGGGATTAGTTTACTGAATGTTTTGACCTGCTGATAAGTTAAATTTATGCATTTAGATTGTTATTAACGGGCGCCAAAACACGCATGAAAATCAGTTTATGTTAACACTCCAAATACCTTAATTTTCATGAGATTTATGACAACTGAGCACCACTAAAACAGGTTTATAAATTAAGGTAGATTTATCATAGAAATAAGCATGACATTTACTAATATTTCTAGCCCTCCTTTTAACGAGATTTTAGTCACATTTTATTCACTATGAAAATGCCGAACATGATGGAAAAACTAGCGGAGTGGTGGTTATGCGAGCACTTAGAATAAAAATGAAAGAAAAAGGTTTCGTTTTCAGTTAGATGTGGCATTATCAAACTCGTTAAGACGATGTGCGTGCATCGTATAATGGCTATTACCTCAGCCTTCCAAGCTGATGATGCGGGTTCGATTCCCGCTGCACGCTCCAAGCCCTCTTGACTCCTCTCTCTTACAAATAAATAATTTTATAGCCCCCCTTTAGATAGCACCTTAAAAAAAGCCAATACAGAACTTATCCGTTGTATATTCATGTTTTGTCGAAATAAATTGGGTCAGATTGGCAACAATAAACTGCCTTTTAACTTGAACAGACCAGTAACATTCGCCAAAACCTGTGTTACTTAGAACACCACGCATCCGCCAGTCTCACACGACCACCAAAAATCAGCACGTCCCTACTCGATGAAACCTCAACAGACTTTGCTAATAATTATGGTCACACGACCCAACCCATAAACAGCCATTAAGGGACCTCCGCCCTAGCAGCACTAGCAAATTGAATTTAGACTTATGATGTCATTTATCTCTTGAAGTATAAGTTGCGATTGAGTTTTTTTTATAACTTCAAGACAGTGCTACTCGCACAAAGATGAAATAGCCCCCTAGCCAATCGTTTGTTGAATAAACTTAATACTAAAAAATAACTCTTTAATCGCCCCGCTCTGCGAGAGCAACAGTAAATACAGATGATGCGCCAAATTCTTAACACCACTTAACCTATTGATATAAATGACCATTATAGTAGCTAGCGGGCTTCAGTTTATATTTATTTTGATAGCCACTATTTTTCATTATTTCTATTCATTTTCCCGATCTTTATTTCATTTCTTAATTCTCGACCACGAATGGGCATAGGGGCAAAGTGAACTGGCAGTTAACTTTGATTAAACCCTACACCAATGTGGAGCATATAATGACAACACAATCACAACTTAAACCGGGTCTGAGCTACAACGACGAAGCTGTCCTTTATACTGGCAATTTCATTACCGTCAATGAACAACAACCAAGTGCATCAGCAATCGTGGTACAAAGTGGTAAAATTCTTTTTGTTGGTACTGTTGATCAAGCAGAAACTTTCCTTGCTAACGAATCGATTGCTTTCTCGCTGAATGACGAATTCAATGGTAAAACCATTGTTCCTGGTTTTATCGAAGCGCATATGCACCCGCTAGGAGCTGCATTATTTACAGCACGCTTTGGTTATGTGGGGCAAATTGAACGCAGTGCAGGTGGCGGCGAAGTATTAAGTGCAAGCCTAACCAAGCAAGAATTGAGCAATAAGATGCAAAGCTTTGTTGATGCTCATAACGCAGCAGGCAAACAAGGCGAGTGGCTTGATATGTGGGGGCTAGACCCACTTCTAATGACCGAAGAGGTGGTTATTGACCGTGACTTCTTAGATGCAATCTGCTCAGATTCGCCGTTGATGGTGATGCACGCATCTTGTCACGTAGCGGCTTTTAACAGTGCTGCAATTGAAAAAGCAGGCTTTAGCCTTGAAGATAACGAAGCATTTGTATTTCGCAAGGATGGTCGCCTAACAGGTGAAATCGCAGAAATGCCAGATATCTTACGTGCTGTAAAAGTGGGTGGTTTTAACTTAGGTACAGCAGAAGATGCCGTTGCAGCGATGATTTCATATGCAGACAGCACCAGCCGTCTTGGCGTAACGACGATGTCTGATTGCGGTATGGGCTTACCTCATAACCCATTCCCGCTATACCAAGCGCTATCGACAATGCCAACATTCCGCTCGCGCCTAGCCGCTTACCCACTAGTCCCAAACTTTAGTGAAGAAGAGCTAGCTGGCTTTAAAGCACAAAGTAACGATCGTCTATTTGCAACAAAAACAAAATACCTAAACACTGATGGCTCTATTCAAGGCTTTACAGCGGTATTGGAAGAAGGCGAGAAGTACTATAACGGCAAAGCAAATGGTCACTTCCAATTTGACGATGAGAAAATGTGGACTGACGTCTTCTATGCTCACAAACTAGGTTACAGCATCTCTTTCCACTGTAATGGTGAAGGTTGTACAACTAAGTTACTAGACTTAATAGAAAAAATGCAAGCACAGTGCCCACAACCAAACGTTCGTCACTGTCTAGAGCACAACCAAATGGTAACGCCAGCGCAGATGGATCGCATGAAGAAGTTAGGCGTGCTACATAACTTGTTTGGCACACATATTCCATTTTGGGGCGATGTTCATGCCACACAAACTGTTGGTCCAGAGCGCGTTAAAACAATGAACCCATTCCAAACATCGGTGAAGAAAGGTATTCCTTTCTCTATTCACTGTGATGATGTGGTAACACAAGTAAACCCACTATTCATGATGTGGGGGGCAATGAACCGCCAATGTGTTTTCTCTGGTAACGTCTACGGAGAAGAAGAGCGTCTAACTGCAGAGCAAGCATTGCACGCGGTGACGATGGGTGCTGCTTATTTGATGGAGCAAGAAGATATGATTGGCTCTATCGAAGTGGGTAAGTTGGCAGATCTAGCCATTCTTGATCAAAACCCATTAACCGTTGATAAAATGGCAGTCAAAGAGATTAAAGTGCACGCCACTATGCTAGGTGGAGATATTCAAGTGCACCAAACATCAGAGGTTGAAGCTAAGCAAACAGCTGAAGCTTAGCTTTCGTCCAGTATTAATTTGTGAAAATTAATTCAAAATAGATAAGCAGTGCCACTAGTGGTGCTGCTTTTTAATTTTACACAACCGTCAGGATAAGTTTAACTCATTGTTTTAAGTTAACTTTTATCTTCATCACTACTCGATTCGTCAATATTACTTTTTATAATTTAAATTGACTTATAAAGTCTCGACCCAAAAGTGGCCGATGTGCAAAGTAAGTGGGTAATTGATTTTGATTACCCCCTACACTAAGTAATGTGGAGCACATAATGACAACTCAACCATTTTTAAATCCGGGTCTAGAAGCCAATAAAGAAGCTGTTTTATATACGGGTAACTTTGTTACTGTCAATAAGGAACAACCTAAGGCTTCAGCCATCGTCGTACAAGATGGAAAAATCCTTTTTGTTGGCACCCAAGATCAAGCCGAAACCTTTCTTGCTAATGAGTCTATCGTTCACACACTAAATGAAGAGTTCAAAGGTAAAACCATTGTTCCTGGGTTTATTGAAGCACACATGCACCCACTGATGGCTGCGCTGTTTACCGGTATGTTCGAATATGGCGGTCAATATGATCGCCTTGGTGCTGAAGGTAAGTTACTAAAAGGGTGTTGCACTGAAGACACTTTAAAAGCTTTGCTTAAAGAACTTAAAGCAAAACATGATGCCGCAGGGAAAACTGGCGAGTGGTTAAATCTATGGGGCTTAGACCCACTTTTGATGACCGATGGCTCAGTGGTTAATCGTGATTTTATCGATTCAGTGATTGATGATTCACCCGTATTCTTTATGCATGCCAGTTGTCACTTAGCGAGCTTTAACTCAATGGCGCTTGAACAAGTTGGCTACAGCCTCGAAGATAACCCTGAATTTGTCATGCGTGAAAATGGCCGCTTAACTGGTTACATTGCAGAGCTACCTGATCTATATCGTGCCTTAAACCAAGGTGCTTTTAACTACGGTACTGATCCTGCAGCGATAGGGAAAACGCTAATAGATTACGCCAATATCGCGCATTCGTTAGGCGTTACCTCGGTTTCCGATTGTGGTATGGGATTGCCAACTAACCCATGGCCGCTTTATCAGGCGCTAAGCCAAAATCCGGCGTTTAAATTACGCATAACAGCTTACCCATTGGTGAGTAACTTCTCTACCAGTGAAGTGCTAGATATGAAAGCATCGGATAACGATCGTCTTAGTATTTCTAGCGTGAAATTTGTCAGTACTGATGGTTCAATTCAAGGCTTCACCGCCAATCTTCTTGATGATGCTCCTTACTACAACGGCAAACCGAGTTGTTCACTTATCAAAGATGAAGAAACCATTTTTGCAGAATGTTTACCTTTCCACCAAGCCGGTTACAACATCTCGTTTCATTGTAACGGCAATGGCACCACCGAGAAGCTCATTAACATCATTGAACGCTTACAAGTAGACACGCCAATGCCAAATGCACGCCATTGCTTAGAGCACAATCAAATGGTAACAGATGCGCAAATGGATCGTATGAAAGCAATCGGAATTTGCCATAACCTATTTGGTACTCATATACCGGTATGGGGCGATGTACACGCAGAACAAACAGTGGGCCCTGAGCTAGTAAAACGCTTAAATCCATTTAAGAGTTCAGTGAAAAAAGGCGTGCCTTTCTCAATTCACTGTGATGACGGTGTGACGCAAGTTAATCCATTGTTTATGATGTGGGGAGCCATGAACCGCCAGTGTATATTCTCGGACAACGTGTACGGCGAAGATGAATGTTTGAACGCAGAGGAAGCACTTCACGCAGTGACATTAGGTGCCGCGTACTTAATGGGTCATGAGAACATGAAAGGATCTATCGAAGTCGGTAAATTGGCCGACTTGGCTATCTTGGATAAAGACGTACTAAGCGTAGATAAACAAGAAGTTAAAGATATTCATGTCCACGCTACCATGCTAGGCGGCAATGTAACCGTTCACCTTGGTAAAGCAGCGGTGAAACAAGAAGAGCTTTCCATTGCCTAATTGATGTTCTGAGTGATTTTTCATTCAACATCAATAAAAGGGTATACCTGTGGCAATACACCAATTTTGTATTAAAAACATCAGCCTAGCTCTTGAGCTAGGCTTTTTTACTATGATAATAGCGATCAAGCTAAACCTGACCAGCGTCATGTCTGTTGCCCATTGCCTTCTTACAAATAAACCCATTGCAGCATCTGAGATATTTGGCTTTTCTCATGTTTGAGTTTTACCGACTGCATTAGAAAAAGTGGATGAACAACTAAAATATTAGGAACAAGCAAAACAGGCCAATGCCAGTTCAATATGCCGATAGAAAATCTTTTTATATTCAGTAAATCGATACTCTTAGGCAAGCGCCCTACACTATTTTTGCGTTAGAAACGTTCTTCATGGTCTTACTCATTAGTACATTATGATTGCGGCAAAGGCCCTATTGGACAGCAAGCAAAAAAAAACTTTCTACGACGACATCACGAGTGATGCCACTTACAGTAAGTGCTCAGAAATAGCGTGGGAAAAGGCTAGAGAACAAGGCGGGAGAAAACGAGAAACACAGCGAAAAATGTTAGCGCCATGTCCTCTACGAGGATATTTATACCAATCACAGTAAGTAAGTGTTCAAAAATGGCGTACGAAAAAAGCTTGAGAACAAGACAGAATTTTTCGATAAGTAGTTATTCTACAATCAAAAATTCTAACGAAGTTATCGAGGTTTTTAACAAGCGAGGGTGACCAGTTATTTACTACGATTGGTATTAGTCAAGCAATTCAGATAATAGGCTCGTTAGCTTATTACCGCTTCAGCATTGCGTTTATTGAATGCCTTACCGATAACTGCTTCAATGAGAAGAATTGACATGATGGTAAGGTAGAATGCCACAACACCACTGGCCGGTCCGCTAAACTGCACTTGCTCACCAAACATAATCACAATAGCACCCATTGCTGCGACTTTTGAACCAACAAGAATCAACCACGAAGTGAACACACGCTTTGGCTTAGCTAATGAGCGTTGTTTTAAACAAAATTCTGAAGTCATTTTTTCAAACGCCACTGATAGCTTCACAATCACCGCCATGATAAGGGCAGAAATAGCGCCCATGCCAATACTCTCTACGGTGACCCAGTCCCAAGCTACTCCATAACCTACCATCACCACAGTACCAATAACACTGCATGCCGCCATTTCTTTAACCATTTTCATAATGCATCTCTCAATCAATTATCAAATTATAGGGTTGGCAACAGGTCTGATATTCCGCTGCCCTAATTGTCGATATGGCAATTGTATAAACAAGCCAATCAATAAAAAATGCGGAGAAAATAGAAATGGGTTTTTCCTACTTTTTAGGTTTTTTTTTAATTTATATCACCACTCTATTTCAATAAATTCAAATAGTTACACCACAAGCTCGCGTATTGTTAGTTCTAAAGTTACGACTATTAATATGTGTTTATTAGCCACTCTCCCCCTTTAATTTGCCTTGCTGTGTAGCGGGTACAGATAAGCGATAACTGGTTAGCACTCCTAATGCTGAAAGAAAAATCACCATCATCAAAGCGTTTTGAAAACTGGTTAGCCGAGAATGGGCATTAAGAGTTAATAAGGTCGCATGCTGCTGATGATCCATACCATAAGTATCAGAGAGATTGGCAATTCTAATATCGTCTAAATAAGGTAGGGTCGGACTTTGCTCGATCTGGCTGATAAAGTGGTCCGGAAAGATCTGTTTCGATTGTTCACTGTGCTGCCTGACCGTATGCTCTAGTGCCCATTGCTGTGTCCCGCCAATCAAGCAAATCCCGAGCACTAAACCCATATTTCGGATGGTGGCTTGTAAACCACTCGACTGAGCGGCATCGGTTTCACCAAGCGCATTGGTGATGATGGCCGGACATTGTGATGCAAGTATCCCCATTGAAGAACCCGTGAGCAGCATACCTAGATAAAAAGGCGACAAAATATGATGAGATTGACTAGAAAAAAATAAAATAACTGCAGAGCTAGCCAGACCGATAAATGCCGTTAAACATAAGGTCTTTGCCTTTAGTGATTTAAACACCAAAGGTGTAATAACTGAAAACGCGATCATGCAAATGGAGAACAGAAGAATAATAAAACCTGAGTGCGAAGAGCTTAATGAAATGGCAACTTGGAGATAGGTTATGATGATAAAACTCACACCACCTAAAATCATATACATGAAGGTAAGAAGCAGAAAACCAGCTCGACACTGGCGATTTTTCAGCCAGCTAATCGGTAATAAAGCTGTTTTTTGCTGGGCTTCTCGTTGTCGCTGTTGAAAATAAAAGGCAAATAGTGACACTAGCCCTAATGCTATAACGGCCAACGAAGGGCTTAATGACGTAAGGCCGGTAAACCAAGTAGGAATATCAGCGTTGCTGTTGGCGCTTAATAGGCCCCAACTGGGTGCTTTGATCAGTGCCAGCACCACCAAAACGATGCCCGATGAGCTTAGCAGCGCCCCAATAAAATCAAATGAGCTCGGGCGCGGATTCTCCACTGGCGGGATTCCTTTAATAGCAAACCAACTGGTAATGAGGTAAAAGGCACTGATAAATGTCAGGGGTAGATACCAAGCAAAATGGTCCATTAGCAAACCACTGCTCATCGGCACGACGGCGGCAGATACTCCACCGGAAGCCGCTAACACGCCAAATGCTAGTGCACGAGATTTACCAGGAAATCGGGCAGAGACTAGAGCTAGAATAGCAGGTAAAAGCAGTGCTGATGATATGCCTGTCAGTGGCCGAGCCAAGTAGGTGACAAAGGCTACATTAGGAGCAAGAATAAATAAAATAGAAGCGACTAAACCAATAAAAGCCCCGGTGATGAGCATGATACGCCAACCGATAAATAGCCCAATAAGGCCTGCGGGTAACATTAACGCTGCGCCAACTAGAGGCTGAATTGTCCCCAAGGTTTTGATGGCACTAATGTCTGTTTGAAAATGGGTGACTAACGTAGCTGTTGCGATAGATAAGTTGGCTATATCAGCCGAGATAGAAAATTGAGCAATACAAAGAATGAATAGGAGACGCTTTTGAGAGGCAGTAATAGAATTTGTCATAATTATTGTTCTTTTTGCTTGGTGAACTACTGATTGATTGCACCTGTGCTGAAAATCAGTATTTGGTGCATAAACGTAAAGAGGGTGTTGGCTCCATAGTTGATTAAAGAGTAAACATCAGTAAGTTCACTTTACCGATGTCGATATACCGACATTTAAGTGTCTACGAAAAAGCCCCAACCTGAGTTGGGGCTTTTAAATTTAGTCTGAGTTAGCCATTAACGAACGAGTTGGTAATTTAGAACAAAGAGCTAAACCGCCCATCATTAAGGCAATGAGAGTATAAAGTGCATATTGAACCGATGTTAGGCGAGAATCTGCCATTACAGCGACAACAGTGTGTTGCTCTTGTGCCGGAACTTCTGCGCTTACCATAAGCTCAAGTGCCATATCATTTGACACGAATGGTAATGACGGTGTGTCAACAATCATCTGCTTGGTTTCTGCTGAAATAGCGTCGTGGTCCATAACGCCCTTCTTGATTTCACCTGTTAGGGAGAACAGCATTACCGTACCAAGAATCGCTACACCGAACGCCTGGCCAATGTTACGAGAGGTTGCTTGGATACCACCTGATTGCATTGCTTCTTGCTCACTAAGCGCTGAAGTCACAACAATAGAAGCCTGAGAAGCTAGTAAACCTGCGCCAATACCAAATACGAGTAGTGAGATGTATTGCCAGAATGTAATGCCGTCTTTGGTAAAGCCTAAGAACATTAATGCAGTACCTAAAGCTGCAATGATGAAGCCTAATTGACAGATACGTTGACAAGATAAGTTGCCCAATTTGGCGGGTGCACCAAGAGAACCGATCATCATACCTAAAGCAAATGCACACAATGCCATGCCTGATGCGAATGCACTCATGCCAGCAACTAACTGCATGTACGAGACATTAATGAAGCCCGTAGCACCAAAGAGCAAGAAGATAGTGGCACAAAGTACTAGACCAACAACCACTTGTGGGTTTTCAACATATGAGCGAGGGAGAAGTGGCGTGTTACCAGCAGCTTCAAAACGACGTTCCCATACCATCAATACTTTTAGCAGTATGCCACCCACAAGACACATAGGTAGAGCCGGAGATATACCAGCAACAGTGAAATCAGTCAGTGGTGCAACGAGACCCCATTCAGCAATTTTTAGCAGACCAGTAACAAAACACAGTAGACCAGTACCCGCAAGTAATACACCAACGATATCAAACTTACCTTTGAACGTGGCTTTTGGAAGCTCAGGTAACTTCATGCTACCGAACATAACTAATGCACAGTAGACACCAAGACCTGCGAAGGCAACGCCAAAGCTAGCGACATCAAGGATGAAGCCAAAGATAAGCGGAGTTAAAGCACTTGCCAAGCCAACTAGAGCAGCGATAGCAGAGAAGGCAATCGCTTGATCTTTACCCTTATAGATACCAGCGACATTAGCTAGAACCGCAGGAATAAGTAGACATGCACCTAGACCAGAACCAACGCGAGCACCATAGTTCAAAACTTCCATGTTTGGAGCAAATGCAGCTGCAAATGAGGCAAGCGATAAGATACCTGCACCGATGATCATTTGTCGTTTCCAACCAATGATTAGGCCAATAAGGCCACCAGCAATCATACCAGCACCCGCAATTAGAGGATACATAGCATTAGCCATTTGAATCTGAGGCATGGTCGCACCGTGAAGAGCGATCAGTGCTTCTGTTGAAATAGAAAGACCTGTGTTGTCTGCCATGGTTGAGAATTGAGCTGCAAGAAGAACCAGAAGCGGGAACCACTTGGCCATGCCAACTTTTTCTTCTGCTGGATTAGTTGAAACTGATACCGTCATTGGGGATACCTTCATTTGTTGTAGAGCCGTTGCTCGGAGGTTGTTTTTTCAAATAGTTTTGAACACAACCATTAAACCGTGCGAAGAACCGACTCATCCAACAAAAAAAAGTATTCTTGAAATAAAAAAAATAATATGACGATGAAAAAATATATAAAACTCTATATATCACAAACTTAGCATTGCTTGGGGTGGTGTGTTAGCGCTTTCTTTTTACCACATATGAAATGCTATCTTCACCAAGCGAATTGAAATTGAAAAAGATCTCATCCTCTTCTAGTCGCCAGCCATTGAGCTCGATTAGGGTGCCAGAAACCGGAACTCGAATACCTGTTTCTTGCTCAAATCGCTCCAAGCCAGTGACTTCTCTATCGACTAATTGCAATCGATTATATTGTTTGTCGGTATAGTGCAGTTCAAGTTTGGCATCGAAAGCATAATTACTGTTGCCACTTTTATTATTGATAGATAAACGGATGTTGTCCTTATCAACCACCATGGTTGCGTAGCTATCAATCGTGTGCTGATCAAATTGAATGACAGATTGGCCCGTCCATACCCCTTCAAACTGTTGGTTATGTGCTTTGATTGGATCATGAAGATAATGGCCAATAGTTAGAGCAACAACCGGTAGCATCACAGCAATAGCGCGTTTGATTATTGATTTTTGCATACCGTTATCCCCTCTTCAACATGACAAATTCGATAATTACTGTCGTTTTTCATAATAATGGATGGGGTGTCATCACTGAGGTTCAGTGAATTGATTTCTTCGCTTGTAGCATCAAATAACAACCAATGTTCACCAGCCTTATAGCTAATGCGCTCGAATGACGGGCTGAATATGCCGAGGTATCCGAGTGTGAATAGTAATAGGCTTATTACGCCGATACCGATTAACTCGTTGCCTGAGAAAAAAGTTCTCCAACCTAATGCTTTGCTGTTCTGAGGTGTGTCAGTCAAGGTTACTGACTCTGAAGAGTTAGCGGTACTGTCAGGCACAATACCAGGAGCCGGCTCTTTCGCCCCCGCCATATGATGAGCAGTGTAAGACTCAAGGATATATGGCTTACTGGAAAGCACATAACCTTGTTTGGGAATGGTACGAATTAAAGAGCGTTGATCATCATCGAGGGAAAAACGTAGCGCTTTAATGGTTTGGTTAATGGTTGCATTAGTCGCATAAGAACCTTTCCAAAGTTGCTCTTCAATCGATTGACGCGACAAAATATCGGGGAAAGAGTCAATTAATGCCGTAAATAAATTGGCCTCACGCGCCCGTAGACGAATCACTTTACCTTCTTCATTCTTGATGGCTCCGGAGGTGGGAGAGTATTGCAGTCCTGCCACTTGATAAATGGGCGGTTCAAGAAAGGGTTGTGTCATACCGAGGCCTCTAGGTCATAGAAATTACAGGAGATAGTACTGTTAATTAATGATAAATTATTTTGATCTACAACAAACTAACTATTGGTTTGATTAACCATTTAATAAATAAATTATAAATTATTCTCTTGGTAGAGTAAGAAAAGGATAGCGGATATGTGAACCCCACCAAGTAAGATTAGGGTAATTATCCATTATTAAACAACAAGTTAATTAATATACTTACTTTTTATCATTTTATCTTTTTTTATTTGGTTATTCGTGGGCGAAACATTTACTTAAGGTGATAGTGAAATTCTTGAATTGAATAACTAACAGGTTTTACTATGCCAATAACGAAGAAATTACCACTACTCACTTTATTGCTTCCATTATCTGCTTTTGCCAACGCACAAGATGCGACTGAAGAAAATGCACCCGATCCAGGCGATCACACAAAAGTATCTTCAGTTGTAAGTGCAACTTATGGTAAACAAAGTTTTGGTGAAGCTGATAATGACTTTCTTCAACTGCAAGGTCAGATTTCCGGCGCAAAAGACAATGAAAACCTATTCCTAGGCTCGTTGACTGTGACAGGGCAAGACAATGGTAAAGTAGGAAGCGAGGATTTTAACCTATCTCAGGTTCGAGCTCGTTACTTCGAAGTAACGCGAACTGATTGGGCCAATGCGCCTATGCTAGGTATGTCGTTTGACTACATTGAATCTAGCTTTACCAATGCAACTTCTGATCGTTTGTTTGCCGTAGGCGGCTTGATCCGCATGAACACACCGTTTAAAAACTGGTTATCATTCCCAATCATCGCCGCTGCGGTAGGTCAAAATAACAAAGATTACAGCAATATTGGTCTAGTGGATAAAATGACATATGGGGTACAGTTTAATTTCTTAAACTCTATCTATCTGCATGAAAATGGCACTCACATTCAACTCAACCCACAATTTAGCAGCTTAGATCTTGGCGGTACGGTTGGCACAGTAAACCAATTACAAATGGATACTGTATTGCAAATGCCATTAAACAGTAACCGTCGTCACTGGGGTAAGTTAACTTACACAGAGTACTTTGATGACACAGAGCAAAGCTTTGGTCATAACCGTCAAGGTACAGAGTTAAAGCTTACTTATAGCTACTATATGTAGTACCACGAAAAAGGGCTCTCTAAATGGTGAGCCTTTTTGCATTCACTGAAGCGGTATTTCAAGCAATAATCTTGGTTTTGATTGCAATGGACACTATAAATCCCCTTTAAGTGGATTGAGGTTATAAAACTGTCCCCCTTTTTTTAAACATAGCGCACCATTTAAAGCATAAGCCGCGCGAGCTAATGATAAATCTTTATATATTCGTTAGAAGGATACTTTGGCAGCAAAAATGGCTATTTTTTAGTAGGGTTACAATAAGTTAAACCTTATTGAGCTGGTGTATTTCTATTGGCGATAGTGTTTCGTTTTATAGCTTTTGTTAAAGATGCCCTTGCCCACTGTGTAGATATCAAACAAATAGCACAAAAGTCATGCAAATAGCTCGCCAAGCATGAGTTAATGCTTTTCTTTTGCTTTAATTATGGCATATTAGTTCAGTCTTCACGATGTGCGTGCATCGTATAATGGCTATTACCTCAGCCTTCCAAGCTGATGATGCGGGTTCGATTCCCGCTGCACGCTCCAACTCTTCCTCCAGTTTTATTATGTGTATCTCTTTCAGCAACCCGCTCCCCAAGAAAATCCCTCTGTACATTAAGCCATCTTCATCGATATCGTTTAAACCTATATCTATTAAACCTATATTGCGTTGACTTACATTGGTTATGCCCCTATCGACTATTCATAGCTATTAACGCCTTAAATCGTTTCACATTTTTACACTTGTCCAAATCACACATTGCAGAGCAACTTTCAATGATTTTCAAAATTGTTCCAATTTAATAATCTTGGTCAATATCTGCCAAAATCATTGTGTTAATGTGCGCGCATTAGCAATAACCCATAAATAATAAAAAATGTTTAAAAGCAATGAGTTAACGATTAGCATCGAAGCAATCAATGTCGCGCTAGCAAAAGTTGAGAATGCCAATAAAATTCAGCTAGATACGTTGAAAGGTTATGTGAACAGCGAACCTGAACAAGCTGTAATGGCTTTTCGATCACTGAATGAAGCAGAATCAATCGACGACAAGTTTAGAAAGATCATGGCAGAGCTGCCGCACCTAAGCGGTGAAGCACACCACTTGCTTGAAACTTCTATCTTGCTACAGTGATTCTAGCTACAGATAAGCCTCAGCCAATCCAAGTTAGTTCATGTATTCCTGGGCAGGTTGAGGCTTATCTTTAACTGAAAACAGCATTTAATCAATGACTTAGCGGTCACACAAAGCTGTTCTGATTGGTTGAAATGAATAGGTGATGTAAGGCCCTCGCATTACTCCCAAAAGTTCCACCACTTTTTGCTGTTTTCTTCACGCTGCTGTTGGCCTTTTTCTGACCCTTTTCCTTCTTCTTTACGCTCTTGTTCCGCTTTCTTTTCTTTCTGCTTTTCTAATCCCGACTTTTCTTCGTCATTATCCATATCATCTTTAAGCTTTTCTTTCTTATCCTTGAGCTTCTCTTTACTCTCTTCGAGGGCTTCTTTCTCGTCTTCCAAATCGTCGAGCTCTTTATCTAGCTTCTGCTTATCTTTTTTATTCTTACTTTTTTTGGCTTTCTTCTTTTTCTCTTCGATCATTGAATCAAGCTGCTTCTCACGATCGTTAATTTCGCCTTCAACTTTTTTTGCCTCAGCGAACGTTTTGACTTCTTCTAAATTGGGCTTACCTTTACCAGCCCACTCAGGTTTAGCAGCAATGCTGTAATTAGACCATGATAGTAAAGCACTTGATACGGCAACGACGAGTACTATTTTGTTCATCCTTAAACTCCTACTTACTTGTTCTAACTAAAAATTTTTTCTATTTACCTATTAAACTTAATCGCCTAATACGAGAAAAACAAGAAAACGCACCAAACTAATCAATATAAGTCTGGTGCGCTTTATTAATCGATACTACAACTCAATTTTTTTCAGCATACCCGCTTCAGCATGACCTGGGATATTGCACGCAAACTCTACGTTGTTGTCGCCATGAAAATGCCATAGTAATTGCTTCGCTTTACCGGGCTTTACCGTCACTGTACTGCCTGAGTCATGAGCGTGGTTACCCATATTTTTCATCATTTCACGGTGCTCGAGCTGCTCTGAAGCAGAACCAATCGAGAATTCGTGATCTATCTTGCCTGTGTTCATAACAACGAACTGCACTACGTCATTTGGCTCAATATCGACCTTGTTCTTAAATGTGATTTTCATATCATCACTAAGCAGCACATGAACCACTTTATCCGGCTTTGCGCCTGTCGCAGGCATACCCACTTCAGACATGCCTTCCATATTCATCATACTTGAGTGGTCCATCTTTCCGCCCTGCATCATGCTGTGGTCCATTTGGGAATGATCCATCTCTCCACTCTTCATCATCGAGTGATCCATATTTGAGTGGTCCATTTCAGCAAAAGCCGTTGCAGTAGTTAACGTCAGTGCAATCGCAATAAGTGTCTTTTTCATGATCGTTCCTTAGATTAATTCAGTTATTTATTTGTTAGTTTCACATGTTCATGTGGTACGCCCTTACCCACTCTGTTTTTGGTAAGTAAGGGCTAATAATCAATACGTTATTTGTTTGTCTCATTTTGGCTATGCGTAATCTCACGCTGTTTCCAGAGCTTAAAGATTGCAGGCAAAACCAGTAGGGTAAGCAACAGTGCCGACGCCATTCCACCTATCATCGGCGCGGCAATTCGTTGCATCACTTCAGAGCCTGTTCCTTCGCCATACATGATTGGAATTAGGCCAATGATCACCGTAAGAACCGTCATCATTACTGGACGAACACGAAGCCCTGCCCCTTCACGAATGGCATCCGTTAGGTCAGCTTGTTGAAGTGTTTGTTGGTTCTCCTCTGCATCGAGCTTTTTGTAGTGCCACGCTTGATTGAGATAAACCAACATGATCACTCCGATTTCAACCGCAACCCCGGCAAGGGCAATAAAGCCAACGCCGACCGCGATAGAGAAGTTGTAATTGAGGTAATGCATCAACCACAAACCACCCACCATAGCCAAAGGAAGCGTTGCCATGATCATCATCACTTCACCGACCCGTCGGAAGCTCAGGTAAAGCAACAGCATGATGATGGCGATGGTGATAGGCACAACGACACTCAAACGGTCTTTTGCTCGCTCCATGTATTCGTATTGACCAGACCAAGCGAGCGAGTAACCCGCCGGTAATACAACTTGGTCAGCAACGACCTTTTGCGCTTCTGCCACATAAGAACCAAGGTCGCGACCTTCGATGTCAACGAACACCCAACCATTAGGACGCGCGTTCTCCGTTTTAATCATCGGAGGACCATCTTCGTAACGAATATCTGCTACGTCCGATAGAGCGATACGAGCTCCATTTGGTGTCACTAACGGCAGGTTCTGCAACTTAACGACAGAATCACGATAGCTTTGTGGGTAACGAACGTTGATTGGGTAACGTTCTAGCCCTTCTACGGTTTCACCCACGTTCATTCCTCCGATCGCAGTCGAGATAACCTGTTGCACTTCTTTAATGCTCAAGCCATATCGCGCAGCAGAGCGTCGTTTGATGTCTATCGTCACATAACGACCACCAGCCACACGTTCGGCATACACAGAAGCCGTACCACTGACACCATTTAAGATAGGTTCAAGCTGAGAGCCAATTTTCTCGATAACGTTAAGATCAGGCCCCGCAATCTTGATACCAATTGGGGTTTTGATTCCTGTCGCCAACATGTCGATACGGGTTTTGATTGGCATAACCCACGCATTGGTCAAACCTGGGAACTGAATCAGATCATCAAACTCTTTACGCAGCGACTCCGTAGTGACACCGTCACGCCATTCATCGCGTGGTTTAAGCTGAATCACGGTTTCAATCATGGTTAACGGTGCAGGATCGGTTGCTGTCTCTGCTCGACCAATTTTGCCCCACGTGGTTTCGACTTCTGGAATGGTTTTGATGAGCTTGTTGGTTTGTTGCAACAACTCACGAGCCTTACCTATTGAGATACCCGGATACGTGGTTGGCATGTACATCAAATCCCCTTCGTCCAAAGGAGGAATGAATTCACTACCAAGCTTACTGGTTGGGTAATAAGCAGACGCCATTAAGCCAAGTGCGATAACAATCATCACCTTTGGATACTTTAGGCTGAGGTTTAGAAGCGGCTTGTACATCGCCACTAGGCTACGGTTTACTGGGTTTTTATGTTCAGGTAGCACGTTACCGCGAATGAAATAACCCATTAACACAGGCACCAGCGTGATAGCCAAACCAGCGGCTGCGGCCATCGCATACGTCTTGGTAAACGCAAGTGGCGAGAACATCTTGCCTTCTTGCCCTTCTAGCGCGAACACAGGCACAAAACTCAAGGTAATGATAATCAGAGAGAAGAATAGCGGTGCGCCAACTTCTTCTGCTGCCTTACCAATCACCTGCCAACGGTTTTTGTCAGTGAGCGGAGTCCGTTCAATGTGTTTATGAACGTTCTCGATCATCACTATGGCACCATCCACCATGGCGCCAATCGCAATCGCTATGCCGCCAAGAGACATGATGTTGGCGTTAATACCCTGCCAATGCATCACAATGAATGCACCCAAGATACCGACAGGCAGACTTAGTGCGATAACCAACGACGAGCGGATATGGAACAAGAACAGCGCACACACGACGGCGACCACGATGAACTCTTCAGCCAGTTTCTTCCATAGGTTTTCAACGGCTGAATTAATCAAAGTAGAGCGGTCATAAGTCGCGACAATCTCGACACCATCAGGTAAGCCGGCTTGCAACTCAGCGAGTTTGGATTTAACCGAGTCGATCACTTCACTGGCATTTTCACCAAAGCGCATCACGATAACGCCGCCAACAGCTTCGCCCTCACCATTGAGTTCAGAGATACCGCGACGCATCTGTGGGCCAAGGTTAATATCGGCAATATCACCCAATAACAGTGGAGTACCTTTGTCGGTCACTTTTAACGGCAGAGATTGAATATCTTCGATGCTTGTCAGGTAACCCGTAGTGCGAACCATATGTTCGGCTTCGGCAATCTCGACAACAGACGCACCGGTTTCTTGATTACCATCCTGGATTGCCTTGTTGACTTGCTGAAGCGTTAGGTCGTAAGCACGTAACTTGGCAGGATCTATCTGAACCTGATACTGCTTCACCATGCCGCCAACAGTCGCCACTTCAGATACGCCCTCAACGGTTTGCAGCTCATACTTCAAGAACCAATCTTGCAGGCTACGAAGATCCGCTAAGTCATGCTGACCGGTTTTATCTTGCAACACATAGCTGTAAACCCAGCCCACACCAGTTGCATCTGGCCCTAATGTTGGCTTAGCACTTGATGGTAAGTTAGGGGCTACTTGGCTTAAGTATTCCAACACACGTGAACGCGCCCAATACATATCGGTATCGTCATTGAAGATGATATAGACATACGAATCGCCAAAGAACGAATAGCCACGAACCGTCTCTGCACCCGGAACGGCTAACATCGCCGTTGTGAGCGGATAGGTCACCTGATCTTCAACTACTTGAGGTGCTTGCCCCGGATAGCTTGTTTTAATGATCACCTGAACATCTGACAAATCAGGAATCGCATCTACCGGTGTGTTTTTAACGCTGTATAAGCCCCCAAATACGATGGCTACAGTGGCAACCAGCACCAAAAAGCGGTTACTGATGGACCAACGAATGATTGCATTGATCATAGTTCGCCCTCACCCGTGCTATTCGTCGGTTCGAGAGACTTGAGCACATAATCCGAACCTTGCTTCACAATTAGAAACCGAACACTTTGACCCTCGGCAAACTCGGATAAATCGAGGTCATCACTGACTTGGAAGTTCATTTCGCCCGCTTTCCAATCCCATTCAGGCACTGGCTTGTGATTTACCGTGATCATTCCGAAGTCTGCCATCAGCATTGTGATGTCTCCCTTCACCCACACTTCGCCCGCCATTTGGTGCTCACTTACCTTGTAGTCAACGACTTCATACTGGCCTGATTCCGTTTTGATCATCTCAAAATCAATAACTTGACCACGCTTAACGTCTCTCATATCTAAGCCTTCAGCGAAGGTGAAGTTCATCACCATGCCCGGCCAATCCCATTCTGGAACGGGTTGATGGTTAATCGTCACCATGCGGCTGCCTTGCATAACATCGGAAATTTCACCGTTCGCCCACACCGTTTCGGCTTCTTCTTCAACGCCATTGATTCGCGACAAATCAGCGGATTGGCTCGATTCAGAATCCAACATGAAGTGCGCAGAAGTGACAATACTCTCACCTTGCTCTAGCCCTTGAAGCACCTCTATTTTTTCGCCAGCTTCACGACCAACCTCAATACGAGCAGAGCGATACTTGCCAGAACCTTCTGACATCACCACTCGAGTCATACCACCGGAGTGAATCACCGAAGATCTTGGGATAGTAAGAACCGCTTCATCACTAATGGGTTTCAGCGCAATATTGGCAAACATATTTGGCTTAAGCTCGCCATGGGGATTGGAGAACTTCAAACGAACGCGCAAGGTTCGAGTTTTTGGGTCAAGGATTGGGTACACGTAATCGACATTACCCAACCACTCTTTGCCAGGAATGGCATCTAGCGTCATCACCGCATTGCTGCCTGACGAGATCCAGTGCGCTTGACGCTCAAACACCTCAGCATCAACCCATACTTCGCCTAATGGACCAGCACTGATCACCGCTTGTGCAGGTGAAAGGTAACCACCTTCTCGGATATTCAAACTCGCTATAACACCATCGGCTGGCGCTTTGACTTCAATTGTTTGCGAGGCTTTGCCTTTGCGCGTAATAGCGCGGATTTGAGTCTTATCAACACCCAAGGTAATTAAGCGTTCAGTCGAACCTTTGATCAAACCTTTACGACCCGTTTTATAAGCACTGATCAACTCTTCTTGTGCTTTAACAAGCTCTCGAGAATAGAGTGTGAAAAGCACATCACCTTTGTTTACCTTCTCACCCACTGCGTTGATGTAGAGCTTCTCAACCCAACCAGCTGCTCTTACGTTGGTTTGCCACAATGTACTTTCATCGAACGCCACATAACCCACGGTTTCAATCCGAGGAGATAGCGCTTCGAACTTAACTTTCGCTGTTTTGACACCCAGATTATTTTCTACCGAAGAATCAATGAACACGGTACCGGGCTCATCTTTAGCACCACTTGAGTCATCCGCGTAAACAGGGATTAAATCCATCCCCATAGGTGACTGACCCGGCTTGTCTCGCTGATAATTTGGGTCCATCGGAGCCACCCAATACAGAGGTTCATCCTTGGTTTGTTTACTTACTTCGGCGTCTGTACTCGTTGCCATTGCTGACATGTCATGTGCTGGATTAATTAGAAAATGGTTCACACCAAAACCCAATGCACCACCGACCAATAAAGCGATTGTTGCTACTTTTACTGAACTCATTGTCTATTCCCTTATTGATTGGCTGTGTGTTTAGTTGCGCTTGAATTGAGTTGTGGTTGGTTTACTTGGTATTCAAAGCCACTGACTAACGCCGCCAGTTTGCTGTTAACGATGTTGAGATCGGTGATCAAACGTTGTTGCTCTAACTGAAGCGCCAGCTCATCGGTCGTTGCTGAAATGACATCGTTAAACTGGGCGGTGTTGTTTTGATAGCCCCTCTCAACCGCGCTGATTCGTGCTGCGGTTTGAGGAAGCAAGGACGTTTGATAGCGATCTAATCGCTGGATCAGATTTGATCTGTCCACCAGCAATGCATTCACTTGCGCGTTCATTTGGGAAAGTAAGGTGTCTTTTTGAGATTTAGCCGCACCAACTTGATACTGAGCAGCCGATAAGTTTTTATCTTGTCGGCTCCCTGTAAACAGCGGGATGTCGACTGTCAGATAAGCACTCACAAGATCAGAAGCTGGTTCACCCGCCATGTTATTGGCTTGACGGTGTGCATACATCACTTCCACCCCAAACTGCGGGGTATAAGCTTGCTCGGCTAACTCAACCTGAGTTTGATTGGAGGAAATACTGACATCGGAGATCTTAACCAAAGGATGGTCAGTCAGTAGCTGGTAGTGCTTAGTTGAATCGATATTGGTCGCTAATTTGCTTTCCAACAACGACCAATCGATTTGGTTAGTTGCACTCAGTGTTCCCTGAGAATCAAGAACCTGAGAGCCTAGCCAATCAGAACCCAACCATTCAGAAAGCTGAGAGATTAAACGGCGCTGAACCTGCTGGTTTGCCTGTAGTTTCTCATCAAGCTTGCTCACTTGAAGCTGAGCATTAAGCAGATCTTGCGCTTCACTTTTACCAATCGAGTAATTGGTTTGTACATAGTTTTCAAGCTCAACCAACAAACGACGATTTTGACGAATCACCGACTCAGCCTTTTGCTGATAACCTAACTCAAGCCAAAGCTGCGTCATGCTATTTGCAACCGTCAATTCTCTTGCTTGTACCTGCAAAGCTAAAGCATCTGCCTGTTGGCCTGCCTTTTTCTGTTGGAGGTTAAGCGTATCGCCACGCTCAAACTGCTGCATCAGCCCTACCGATATATTAGTCATCGGGTCTTCGTCGAATTGAAAGCTATCGACAGGCAAACCGCCAAATCCAACTTTCAATTTCGGGTCCATTAAGGTCGAGCTGGCAATACCCGTTTCTCGCATCGCTTGAGACTGAGCAAAGTACTGCTTGCGATTTCCATCTTCGCTTAAAGCAATCTCAATCAGTGTATTGAGTTGCTGCGTCGAGCTTGCTTGGTCATGTGCTGAAATGTGTTGAGCATTTGAAGCTGACGCCGTGGTAGCCGCGAGCGTAGCACTTGAAAACAAGGCCATAGGCAAGGCAGCAGCAACCACTAAGCTCGTGTTCATGACAAACACAGAGGTTGTTGGTTTCATATTCACAATGAATGTCCATATCTAGCGCTAATTAGCGCATAAAAAAGAATGGCTTATCAGATTTATCTAACTGATAGAGCTGTATTTTTAGATATAGATTTATGCGGAAGGTGGGCGTAGCAAAGATTGAGCGCGTGCGACTTTCTGGCCAATCGTGACCGATTGAAAACGAGCTAATGAAAAGGAAAGTTGATCAACGGCTTGAACAGCCTGAATTGGATAGGGACTTGCAGAACACATTGAGGCACAGCAATCGGCACTCGAACAATGGTTACCCATCATCGGACTGCCGTCTTCGCTCATTGAAGGCATATCGAATTGAGCCATCAAAGCATGGGCACTCATGTTAGAGTCTTCAGCGTGTACTTCTTCACTCATCACATGACACCCTGCCATTGAATCATTAACCGAAGTATCGCTGTGGTAACAAGCCGACTTGCTCGACCCCATTTCCATCATCATTACTTCAGTCATCAAGGCTGAGGAGCTTGAGGCATAGCTAGACATCAACATCGCAATGATGCTGAAAACAATAATCCAAGTTTTTCGGAATGTGTTTGTCATAGCTTACCTTTGAATTTACAACGCAACTATAAACGTTCCCCTTAGGGTAAGGTCAATGCCATTGTGCCGATATTTACCTGACCGTTGAAAAAGTATTCATCCTCTCTTTCATCAAAATGAGATAATTCTTCGACTTTGCAGTTTTTTCTTTAAAAATTATCCAATTAGCTAGCGAAACCTCTATCTGTGTATTTTACTTAAGATAGTGCAACCACGATTCACGGATGATAAAAATGGCTAACAAAAAAAACGTCGAAGCAAACAAGAAAAATACAGAAACCAAAAATAAGAAAAGTAACGAGCTAGAACAACAGAAACCAACAAAAAAAAAGAAGCTCAGACTGCATTCACACCTAAAAGTTAATATCCCACTTTTTCAATCACTCATGATGATTTTGCCATCATTGGCTAAACACGCAGCTGCCGAGACTATAGACAATTCCAGCGGTGCTGCAGATCAAGTAATCGCAAATAACGTGACCGAAAAAGATGTCACCGATGACCATAGCAAGGCGGACTCATCAGCGGTTGCTCTCCAAGAAGCTCAGACGAGTGACAACCACGTAAACTCAACCTTAAGTGCAAGTCATGCCGCCCATGGTTCGAGCTCTCACTTGGTTCCTTCTCATCATTTATCGACGCTTTCTCACCCGCAAGTCCATTACATTCCTTCGGTATCGATGCCGACTATCTCCTCAGGGAGTAACGGTCAGCCGACTCATTCGAATGCGCCTACGACGCCCGCTTTACCCGTCACCTTTATGCCAGAAGTCATAAAAGGTACGTACGGAGAGCTTCATGTTGATGCAAATGGTCAATACACATTCGTATTGAATCCAAATTCTCCTCAATACATCCTGTTAAATCAGCACCAACCAGGTACTGACCATTTTGCGTTACATCTATCTAATGGCTCGAGCATCATTGTCCAGATACCAGTAACAGGTAAGCAAGACACGCCAAGTATTTCTGGAGACTTAACAGGTGTCGTAACAGAAGATCACAATATTGATTCACAAGGCTTGTTACATGCCAACGGCAAAATCGATGTCATAGACCCTGACCAAAATGAAAGTTCGGTTACACCGGAAGTTATCTCAGGTAAATATGGTTCATTAACTATCGATGCTGATGGACATTGGCAGTATCAAGTTGATAACTCGCTCTCTAATGTTCAAGCTTTAACCGCAGCCACTTCACTGCATGAAAGTTTCACAATTCACACCAAAGATGGCACACCGCAAACGATCGATATGACGATTGGCGGGAACGACGACAATGCCGTAATTACGGGTGTGGATGCTGGCACGTTAACTGAAGATTTAACGACACAAGTTCAAGGGCAGCTTTCGGTCACGGACTCTGATCTTGGAGAAGATCATTTCCAGGCATCACAAGTAACTAGCAATTTCGGTACGCTAAGCATCACCAAAGACGGTGCGTGGACATACAACTTAGACAACAATAACCCAGTAATTCAAAGGCTTGGCCAAGGTTCAACTGCGACAGACATCGTCACTGTTCACTCAGCTGATGGTACAGCGCATCAAGTTATGGTTACGATTAATGGCACCAACGACAATGCGGTAATCACGAGTAGTACAGCAAATTCGCCAAGTTCGTTTTTCGCTATCGGGAAAAGTAATGGCTCAAACCAAGTTACTGAAGATAAAGACCTAACGGTTTCGGGCCAACTCAACATCACCGATATCGACTCAAAAGAGGCCCATTTTTCTAATTCCGACCTCAAGGGGACACTGGGTACTTTACACCTTAAAGACAATGGCGATTGGAGCTATGACCTAGATAATAAAAAACCACAAGTTCAGGCTCTTGGTAAAGGTTCTTCGACAACAGATATCATAACCATCCATTCCGCCGACGGCACTCCTCATCAAATCACTATTACCGTTAACGGCACCAATGATAAAGCCGTGATAAGCGGAACCAGTGCCGGCGTGGTAACCGAAGAGTCCCAACTTCAGACCTCGGGCACACTGACTGTTACGGATGTGGATACCGGTGAAGCGCACTTCGCTACTTCATCCACAAGAAGTACCGATATTACAGGCTCGTTTGGTACGCTTCATCTGACTGATACTGGTTCTTGGACGTACGATCTTGATAATACAAATCCTAACGTTCAAGCATTGGGCAAAGGAGCAACCGCTACCGACACCATCACCGTTCATTCTGCTGACGGTACACCGCACCAAGTGACTATCACAGTAAATGGCACCAATGATAAAGCTACTGTCAGCAGTGCGACCGTCGCCATCGCTGAGACTGATAAAGCAGTCACGACTTCAGGAACGTTGACCAGTACCGATGTTGATAATCCAGATAATACGTTTACTCCGGATTCTATTTCAGGCACCAACGGTGACCTGACTATTGATGCCAATGGTCACTGGGTATTTACCGCGAACAGCGCGTTTAATCAGCTAAACGTCGGCGATAAAGTCGAAGAGACTTTCACGGTGTCGTCCATCGATGGCACACCTTCGACCATTAAAGTCACGATTAACGGCACTAATGACGCCGCTACTGTCAGCAGTGCGACCGTTGCTATCGATGAGACAGACAAAGTGGTAACGACATCAGGAACATTGACTAGTACCGATGTAGACAACCCAGACAACACGTTTACGCCAGACTCCATTGTTGGATCTAACGGCGACCTGACTATTGATGCTAATGGGCATTGGGTGTTCACCGCGAACAACGCATTTAACCAATTAAACGTCGGCGATAAAGTCGAAGAGACTTTCACTGTCTCGTCTATTGATGGCACACCGTCGACCATCAAGGTCACGATTAATGGCACTAACGACGCCGCTACTGTCAGCAGTGCGACCGTCGCCATCGATGAGACTGACAAAGCAGTAACTACCTCAGGAACCCTAACCAGCACCGATGTTGATAATCCAGATAATGCGTTTACGCCGGATTCTATTTCAGGCACCAACGGTGACCTGACTATTGATGCTAATGGTCATTGGGTGTTCACCGCGAACAGTGCGTTTAATCAACTAAACGTTGGCGATAAGGTCGAAGAAACCTTCACAGTGTCGTCTGTTGATGGCACACCGTCCACTATCAAGGTGACAATTAACGGTACTAACGACACCGCTACTGTCAGCAGTGCGACCGTCGCCATCGATGAGACTGACAAAGCTATAACTACCTCAGGAACGTTGACCAGCACCGACGTGGATAACCCTGACAACACATTCACTCCGGTTTCGCTCACAGGAACCCACGGCGGCTTAACCATTGATGCCAACGGGCATTGGGTGTTCACCGCCGGCAGTGCGTTTAATCAGTTAAATATCGGCGACAAGATCGAAGAGACCTTCACGGTGTCATCCATCGATGGCACACCGTCGACCATAAAAGTGACGATCAATGGCACCAATGATAAAGCTACTGTCAGCAGTGCGACCGTCGCCATCGACGAGACTGACAAAGCGGTGACAACCTCAGGCACCCTAACCAGTATCGACGTCGATAACCCAGATAACGCATTCACACCGGATTCGATTACTGGCACCAACGGCAACCTCACCATTGGTGCTAATGGCCAATGGACCTTCACCGCCAACAGCGCGTTTAATAAACTAAACGTTGGCGATAAGGTCGAAGAAACCTTCACGGTGTCGTCTGTTGATGGCACAACGTCAACGATCAAAGTGATGATTAACGGTACTAACGATGCAGCGACAGTCAGTGCCGCAACAGTCAGTGTGGATGAAACGGACAGCGCTATAACAACTTCTGGAACCCTCACCAGTACCGATGTGGACAACCCAGACAACACGTTTACTCCGGATTCCATTGCAGGCACCAATGGCGACCTCACCATTGATGCCACAGGCCACTGGGTATTCACTGCCAACAGCGCGTTTAATCAACTAAACGTTGGCGACAAAGTCGAAGAAACCTTTACTGTATCGTCTGTTGATGGCACATCCTCGACCATCAAAGTGACGATTAATGGCACTAACGATGTAGCGGCAGTCAGTACCGCAACAGTCTGTGTGGATGAGACTGACAAAGCGGTAACCACCTCAGGCACGTTAACCAGTACCGATGTTGATAATCCAGATAACACATTTACGCCAGACTCCATTGTTGGAGCTAATGGCGACCTAACTATTGATGCTAATGGGCATTGGGTGTTCACCGCCAACAGCGCGTTTAATCAATTGAACGTCGGCGATAAGGTCGAAGAGACCTTCACTGTATCGTCTATTGATGGCACAACGTCAACGGTCAAAGTGACGATTAACGGCACTAACGACGCCGCTACTGTCAGCAGTGCGACCGTTGCCATCAATGAAACCGACAAAGCGGTAACCACATCAGGCACCCTAACCAGCACCGACGTGGATAATCCAGATAATGCGTTCACGCCGGATTCTATTTCAGGCACCAACGGCGACCTGACTATTGATGCCAATGGTCATTGGACGTTCACTGCCAACAACGCGTTTAATCAATTGAACGTCGGCGATAAAGTCGAAGAGACCTTCACTGTATCGTCTATTGATGGCACAACGTCAACGATCAAAGTGACGATTAACGGCACTAACGATGCCCCTGTCATCAATGCGCAATCTCACTCCGTTGTTGAAGGAGGTAGCCTCTTAAATGGAAAAATGGTTGGGCACGACATTGATACAGGTGCGACATTGACTTACAGCGCACCGCAGGTTGATGGCTTAGTTCTTAACCCTGATGGTAGCTACAGTTTCGACCCCAGTCATGCCACCTACCTGTCGTTAGCATCGGGAGCAACAAAAACACTCACAATTCCTGTAACCTTGACCGATGAACACCACGCTAGCAGCACCCAAAACCTTTCGATCACAATAACAGGTGCCAATAACTCTGCGACGATCAGCGGTGTTAGCACAGGTGATGTCGATGAAGGACATGGCAGTTATGGCGATATGTCACCAGACTATGCTCATCCTGGCATGGCGAAACTAGGACAAGATGCAATAACTGCTGATGGCAAGTTGGATATAGTTGATCCTGATAGTGGTGAAGCCCAATTTGACCCTAAAGGCGGCGCTTGGAATAACTCCTACCATGGCCAATATGGCCACTTATTATTAAACAGTGATGGAACTTGGCATTACGATGTAACAGTGGGAGGTAGTGATTGGGTTGGTAATAAAAAAACAACGATTGGCACCACTATAGATCAACTTGGTGAAGGGCAAACTTTAACCGACACCATCACTATACAATCTAAAGATGGCACAACTCACGACATCGTAATTACTATTCATGGAGACAATGATAGACCTTACTGCTCTTCAGAAGTACAACTCAACTCTGGCAAAGAAGACACTTCGCAAACACTCACAACGAAAGAACTTCTTTCGAATACCATAGATGTAGATAACAACGATGCTGGCATACTTTCTATCGCTAACCTTCATTCTAACCATGGTTCTATCCGCGACAATCATGACGGTACTTACACCTTCACACCTGCCAAGGATTATAACGGTCAGGTTCACTTCACTTATGATGTGAAAGATGCACATGGTGGGGTAACTGCTACTGGTGCAAATATGAATCTGCAAGGTGTAGCAGATAAAGCGTTAATTGGTGGACAACATGTTGGAGATATTACTGAAGACCATCTTACCCCACACCTAGCTCAACTGACTGTTCAGGGCCATTTAACTGTGGTGGACCCAGATGGTGGAGAGGCTCACTTTACCTCTGTAACAAAGATTGATGACCCCTACAATACAAATCACGATGGGCTTATTCTCTCTCCCAGTGGCGCTTGGCATTATGGTGTAAATAATTATTTAGTCCAACATATGGCAGAAGGAGAGACAAAGGATATTGTCTATGAAGTTTCAACAGTAGATGGAACCAAACAGCTCATTACGATTACCCTTCATGGAACAAATGACAACCCAGAACTGCTCTTTTCTGGCTACGGTAATCTAAGTGGCGGACCATCTCCTATCACAACAGATGAAGATAAAGCCATAACCATCTCCGTGGATCGTTTTATGTCAGCGAAAGATATTGACCATGGTGATACATTGCATCTTGAGCAATTGCATGTCGATCATGGAACTGCTGTTTTGTCACCTGACGGTAAGAGTGTTATATACACGCCAGAAAAAGACTTCAATGGGCAGGTCACCTTTACCTATGCAATTATGGATAATAATAATGCACAAGCGATAGATACTGGTACGGGAAAAACCGCACTATCGGGAATGGTGCTTACGGTAAATGCTGTGGATGATGTAGCTGTAATAACAGGTACCGACACCGGTAGTGTGACTGAAGATGTCGACCCATATACACCTGTAAGTTGGCTGCCAAATATGATTCATACCACAGGGCAGCTAAGTATTAGTGATCCAGACACAGGTGAAGATCATTTTGACTTTAAAAGCTTTATCAAAGTAGCGTCTCACCCTGAATGGGCCCCTTATCAAAGCCAGCTGGGGGGTAAGTTAAGCATCGATAAAAATGGCAGTTGGGAATATGTCATTGATACAACTAAGCCCAATATCCAAGCATTAGGCGATGGAGAGAGTTTAGTTGATCGGGTGCTTATTCATTCAAGTGATGGCACCCAACACACGATTGAAGTCACTATCCATGGTACAAACGATGCCCCAGTTGTAACACAAGCAACACTGCTTCCTGCCGGCGTTGAAGATACACGCATGACCTTGACCGCTTCGCAACTGCTCGCCAATGCAATAGATATCGATAACAATGATGTGGGTTTATTGACGGTAGCTAACTTGAATGTTGATCACGGTTCCGTTCATCTTAACCCTGACGGCACGTACACCTTCACACCTGCCAAGGATTATAACGGTCAGGTTCACTTCACTTATGATGTAAAAGATGCGCACGGCGGTGTTACGCATGCCGGAGCGAGTACGACACTTGCGGCAGTCGATGACAAAACCATTATTTCTGGCATTGATCATGGTGTTGCAACTGAAGATATCGCCACTCATATGTCTACGAGTGCCAATATTATGGATGCTGTTTATTGGCAAGCACTACAAATTACTGATGTAGACAGCCCTAATACTCAAGTCACTGTCGAATTTGCAGGCAAACAATACACATGGAATATAGGCAGTGACCTAGATGTTACGACTCCCTATGGCAAATTCCAGTTCCATACTATCGCAAGTGGATCTCACAAAGGTGAGCATTCTTGGAGTTATATTGGCGACAATAATAATGTTCACGTTCAAGAATTAAAGCATGGTGAATCATTAACCGAATCTATAAAGCTAATAGCAACCGACGGTACTGAGTTTCCTATTACGGTTAAGGTAAACGGCACAGAGGATGGGATCATAATCGATTCCAAGTCAGAACTTGGCCATGTCGTAGAAAATGCCCAAACAGGAGCTTCAGTTTCCGGCAACGTAATAGCCCACGATGTCGACCTTCACGATACGGTGAGTTGGACACAAACACCAACAGCAGGCCTTAATGGCCAGTATGGTACGTTCCACCTAAGTGCAGATGGACAATGGCATTATGACGTTGACCAAAGTAAAGCTACAAAATTAGGAGACGGTGACGAGTATTGGGAACACTTTACAGTTGAGGCAGTATCTACTGATGGTAGCCATGTATCGAAAAGCGTATCGGTTGTTGTACATGGAAATAATGATGCACCAACAGTCAGTGGAGAAGTCACTTTACCTTCAGGTAAGGAAGATACTTCAATACATATTACACAAGCTGAATTAATCGCTAATGCGACAGATGTTGATACTAACGATAGAGGTTGGTTACACGTTGAAAACTTGACTGCAGACCACGGTAGCTTAGTATCAAATTCAGATGGTAGTTTTACCTTTAACCCCGACCCTAATTACAACGGAACGGTCCACTTTACTTACGATGTTGCCGATAGACACGGTGGCATAGCTCATACAGGAGCAAACACGTCTCTTGCTGCTGTTAATGATGCCGCCACATTTGCCGGTGACTCCAGTAGCATAAAAGAAGATACAAACATTCACCACAACGCGCATATCACTGGGTCAGCAACTATTCCAGATGCCCTTTATTGCCATGGGCACCTGATTGTTTCTGACGCTGATGGTCATGGCGAAGCTGCATTAGATCTTAAGGGGCAACCGAAAATATCTCTGGATGGAACCTATGGTCATTTCGACATCACTAGTACTGGGACATGGGTTTATAAAGCAGACAACAAGAGTACGCAGATTCAAGACTTAGACAATGGACAAACACTCACAGATAGCATTGAAGTCACATCAAAAGACGGTACCAAGCATTCAATTACCGTCACTATTAACGGGACTACTGACGCTCCTACTCTACACAGCCTCAGTGATTCTGGTGTTCAACATAGTGGTCCAGTTGAAGGGAATCTACTTACTGGCTCTGGGACGGATCAAGGATTGAGTGGTGCAGCAACAGACACCGATTCCAACGCACATCTGGTGTTGCAAGATATTCAAATAAAGGACCCCGTGTCAGGTTATGTCGCGGTAAGGCCTGGGCAACCACATACTATGGCCGGTATCGGTACACTCGCGATCGAAGCGAATGGTCATTATACCTTCACCCCGGAAGCTGGCTTTACAGGTAAAGTGCCAAGTATGGTTTATCGTGTCGGTGATGATGGGGGTAACCCAATAGGAGATTCTTCTCAAAACTCTCTCTCTATTGAAGTCACCCCTCCTCTACAACATGCGCCAACGGTGACAGGGCAAACTGTTTCTACAAATGAAGACATCACCAGAACCTTTACAACCAGTGAATTTGGTTACAGTGATCAAGATGGCGATGCGTTACAGTTCGTGACTATTAGCAGCTTACCGAGTCATGGATTATTACTTTTAAACGGTAACGCCGTAACCGCCAACCAGCAAATCAGCAAGGCTGACTTAGACGCAGGCCATTTAACTTTCACGCCGAGCAATAATGAAAACGGCGCCAACTATGCGCAATTTACATTTACTGCGAATGATGGCCATAAAAATTCGGCAAGCGCAACGATGGTAGTGGATGTCAATGCGGTCAATGATGCACCTATCGTTGGATCGAGTTTTATTAGTTCTTTAGAAGATAAGCCTCATGCGTTCACCACCGCAGACTTTAAATATTCTGATATTGATGGAGATGCGTTAAACCACATCACGATTACCAATGTCGCCCATGGCGTGTTATCGCTGAATGGCACCACAGTGAATGTTGGTGATGACGTCAGCGCCTCCGACGTTTCATCACTCATCTTCACCCCAACTCACAACTACTTTAGTTCTGGTGTCAGCGGATTAGGGGCGGTGCAATTTACCGCAAACGATGGTCATCTTGATTCAAAAGAAGGGTCAATACTCATTAATATAGCGAGTGTCGCTGACCCTGCAACATTCAGTGGAGACTCCACAGGAGTGGCAAAAGAAGACATAACACTTCAAGCTTCAGGTACGTTGACGGCGAGTGACCCTGATGGAACAGCAGGGTTTACCGCGGTACAGGGTGGAGCTGGAATAGCCGGAAGCAAAGGCTATGGGCACGCTCATATCGATGTAAATGGTCACTGGACTTACGACCTTGACAACAACCATCCTATAGTTCAACAGCTTGGCGAAGGTCAGACAGACACTGAAACCATCACGGTTCAATCTGCAGATGGCACGCACCATGATATCGTGGTTACCATTACCGGAACCAATGACGCACCGATTCTCGGCGTTAACCAGACATCATCAACAGCAGGTACATTAACAGAGACAGATGTAGACGTTAATGACACTCATATGTTCTCTGTCGTCAGCTCAACAGGGCAATTCGGTTCATTGTCGGTCGATCCAAATACTGGTGACTACGTCTACACACCAAATACGTCTATCACAGGAATGAGTTATGACTCTGCCACCAACTCCTATCATGGTGTCGATGTATTCGAAGTAAAAGTCAGTGACGGCCATACGCAAGATTCGAAATTCATCACCTTTGATGCCTCAGGACATGTCACCATGTCACCAACGGGTAGCTTAGTCACCTCGACGACTGTTCTGCACCAACCTGTGGTAACTACGACGCAACCAACCTTGCCTTCAGGCACTAACGTCGCGCCAACGAACACCGTTACTCTGGATCTCGCGTCAACAAGCGATTCAGGTTCATCGCAAACTGACAACCTGACCAACGACACTACCCCAACGATTACCGGACACACTGATATTCCATTCTCGAAAGTCACGATTTACGATGGTTCCACACCCGTTGGACACTCGGTATCTGATGCCTCTGGCCAATATAGTGTTGCCGTAAGCAGCTTATCGGAGGGTGATCATAATCTATCCGCCAAAGCATTGGCTCCTTCGTCAGTGCTACCGGCTACATCTTCGCTTCTTTCCGTCCATATAGATACACAAGTACACGTCGGTATTCAAACAGACCCAATTACCGCCGACAATGTGATTAATGCTCAAGAATCCAACAGCTCCATTGACATCACCGGATCCGTTTCTGGCGATTATAATGCAGGCGACATTGTGACTTTAGATGTAAATGGGACACAGCATACTGGCGTGGTCGATGCAAAAGGACACTATTCAATTGCCGTACCTGGCAGTGAACTCATTGCCGATGCTGACCAAAAAATAGAGGCATCAGTAGCGGTAACAGATAGCGCAGGTAATAGCGCTCATGCCACTGCAGATGTTACTTACCAAGTCGATACACAGGTTAGCGTTCCTACGATTACTTTTGAAAACGCAGGGTCAGACAACTTATACAGTAAAGCTGAAATCGCCCGAGGCCATGCAAATACGATCACAGCAACCGTTACTCCTCCTGGTGATGCAAAAATCGGTGAGCATCTTGTCGTTAACGGACAAGATCATGTATTAGATGCTCACACTCTTCAGCATGGAATACAAATTGAAGTTCATCCCGGTTCTAATGTACAAGCAACAATGACTGACGAACACGGTAATACCGCAGGTAACCAAGGTTTCGCTGCAAGTGCTATTCCTGAACCGATCATTGTCAGACCACCATCGGGAAGCCACCAAGTATCTGGCACGCTTGGGGTTCCACCACTATTACCATCGTTAACTCCGGTACCAACAGCACAAAGCGGTTGGCGAATCCATTTACCTAACGGACAGTACGTCACTAGTCATCATGGTCAATACGGGACATTAACTATTGACCCTCAGACTGGTCATTTACATTATCAAGAGCAAGCCCAAGTTCACACGGGCCCTCATGGCAGCGCTTCTGGCATAGGTCAACATGAAGATAAATTTGAAGTGGCATTGCAAGGGACAAATCAAGATGAAGTTGTCGCCCATGTGAATATCCAGATACTCAGTCATGGGCCTGGACATAGTGGAAAGCTGACAGTTGGAACTGAAGTGGTTGATATGACAATCACACCTTTGGTCCATACATCACACCCTGCTCCCCCACCACCGCCTCCTGTTCAACATGACGAGCCAGACATGGCTTCACAAGCCGACTTTACCGTCACTCTAAGCGATGATAGTAATCTAGATTTAACCCAACAGACCCATCAAGAACCCGATCAGAAAACCAGCCACCATGGTGCAGCCGCTTATCTGGATGCATTGGGCATTAAACCCGATGCGACATCGACAACGGTTCATGATCAACCTGCGGATATGGATATCGTACTTGCAAAAGTCGACCAACCAGGTGCAGTAACACATGACCAAGCGCACTTGGATATGTCAGACGCGCTGGAACACCATGATGCAAACATCAACCATAACCAAGATGATGAGCACCATCATCACAACGACGTAGACGGGCTACCGGACATTGATCCAAATAGTTAACCGATAACGAGACCAAACAGAAGGGAGCACGTAATGTGCTCCCTTTTTGTTATTTGCAGTTGTTATTCGTTTACTCTCAACGACTCTTTATAACTATTACCTTTCACCAAATGCGACACTGACATTGGTGTAAATTGGCTTCCATAGGTACTGGAATACAGATTTCTCACCAGTAGTAATATCTACCTCGCCCGTCATACCTGGTAAAATAGAGAAACTTTCAGGATTATCACGGAAATAAGGAACATCCACCGAGACGATGACTTCATAATAGATCTCGCCACGCTCGCTTTGACTCGTGGTCGGTGAAATACTCTCTACCGCTCCTTTTAGTGCCCCAAAGCGGCTGTAATCAAACGCATCAATTTTGATACGAGTCGGCTGCCCTACACTCACAAAACCAATATCTCTTGGCGATAAACGAGCTTTAAAGTCGGCTTTCCCACCAACAGGAACGATTTCAACCACAGTGCCACCTGGCTGAATAACACCACCGTTTTGCGTGCTTGGCAGGCTTTGCACCAAGCCTTGTAGCGGTGACACCAACATGGTGTTGGTCAATTTAGCTTGGCTTGAACGAACTCTGGCATTCAGTGCTGATAAGTCAGATACGGCTTTAGAACGATCGTCACTGACCTTCGCCTTCGCCTCTGCTAAAAGTTGTTCAATTTTTTGCTCTGTGCTGTCTGCTTGCTTGATTAACACAGCTTTCTTACCACGAGCTTCTTCGATTTTCTGTTCGATACTGGCCAGTTTTTGTCGCATTTCAAGCACACGTAAACGTGAAATGTTACCCGCTTTATAACCCTTCTCCAGTATGTTCAACTCTTGCTTGGTCGCATTCAGCTCTTTCTCGTAGCTAGGCAATGACTTGTCTACACTACGAAGCTGCTCTGCAATCTGCTCGCTCTCTTTCTCAAGTACCACACGCTTTTGAAAATAGAGGGCTTTTTGTGCGTTCAGCTGCGCTTTTTGTTGGCTAACGATCTCTGGGTAATCGACCTCGAACTCCGCAAGATTTGGCTCACGTTGTTCAAGCAGAGCATTCATACGTTCCACACTGGCTAGAAGCGTCACTTGTTGAGATTTCAATTCTTCAAGAGCGGTACGTTGGAAGGTCGCATCAAACTCAACAAGTGGCTGACCTTTCTCGACAAGTTGTCCTTCTTTAACGAGAATTTGCTTTAACTTACCGCCAATCGCGCTTTGAAGTACCTGCTTCTCGCCTTCTGGAATAACTGCGCCTTTGGCTTTAGCAATTTCATCAACTTGGGTGACGACAGACCAAGTGGCAAAAGCGATAACACACAAAGCAACTGACCACGTCGCCAATGCCAATGTACGAGCCGTATTTTGTGATTCAACAAGTTCACCGTAGCGCTTGCCCTTCTCGATAGATTGTTTAGTCATTAGCGACTCCTTGCTTAGACTTTGATTGTTCTTGTTGGGCTGCATTTTGTTGAGCAGACGCCTCTTGAGTTGACGGCTGTAGCACTTGAGATAACGGTTGCTCAGATAACTGCGGTTCTTGAGAAACTTGAGGCTCTGAAGGCTGTTCCTGCTTCGAAGACTGCTCCGGCTCTAATGGGCCTGCATAAACTACAGCTCCTTCATTTAACACCACCACTTTATCGGCAAGCTTGATTAAATCCGGATCGTGGGACGTGTAGATCACCGTTGCTTTTCCTTTTTTCGACTGCACAAACTCACCAAATATACGTTTAGCATTTGGGTGAGCATCAGGCACAGGATTATCCATTAAGAACATTGGGTAGTCATAAACCAGCGCTTTTGCATCAATGAGGATCTGCGCGACGCTGCCAGACAACATGTCAAAAAGGCTGTCCGGTTGAATACTACTGATGGAGGTGTCTAGCCCACCTGACAATGTCTCGAACCAACGCTTTCCGCCGACCATTTCAATTGCAGAGATCATTTTCTGATCTTCGACTTTGTGACCGTCGTTTAGCCACTCTCGAATACTCAGCGTAAGCAAATCAGGATATGCGGCTCGAATGAAACACCAGTGGCGATAAAGCTGCGGATCGTATTGAACGAGGTTAACGCCTTCAAGCTCAACCATGCCGTTTTGGATAGGCTGCAAGCCAGACAGCACTTCAATTAATGTTGATTTACCGCTCCCAGAAGGGCCGGTAATCGCGACAATTTCACCGGCTTCAATATCAAAACTCACACCATTCAAGGCCGGGCGACTCTGTTTGGGATAGCGCAGTGTCACTTGCTCTAATTTCAAATTAGGCGCTACCACAGGTAACGGGTGATGCTGGTAACTGAATTCACGCTCAGACGGCTGAGACAAAATACGGTTCACTTGCAGCTTGGATTGATTAAAGCTATTAAAACGCATCGCACTGTTTGCCAACACCTGAGCAGGACCCGTCACCTTAGATATCAACATCATTGAAGCAATCAAACCACCAGGGGTCATGACTTGTTCAAAGATAAGTCCAATGCCTAACCCCATCACCGCGAGTGTCGAACCCACACCAATGAAATAGTAAATCGAGGTGTAACGACTCTGGAGAACCGATTGATTAAAAGTCACTGTAGACGCAAGAAGATTGGCCTTTTTGAAGCGTTGAATCCAATGCTCTGAGAATCCAGCACTGCGAATAAAGGCGAGTTTGGATGAAAGCTCATTGGTCATGTTTTGACGATTCGTACCTGCCACTGTCGACTGCATCGAGCGCTTGCTGCTAGAGCGTATCGAACGTTTTGCTAGCAAGTAATAAAGGATTAAAGAGACGACTGGAACCAGTACCAACCATCCGCCTAAAACACCTATCGCAAGTACAAAAATAAGAATGAATGGTAAGTCAAATAACGCATTTCCTAATGGCCCCGATAGCACACCTGAAATACGCTCTGACAACATCACTTGGTTTTGCTGACTAGAAGAAGCTGTTTGCTGATTTTGAGCATAGCTATTACGAAGCAGACGCTGCACGAGGGATTGAGAAATCTCACGACTTACTCGGTTGGAAACTGAAGCAAACACTCGGCTACGTAATGTTCTCAACCAACCCATCATCACAAACAACAACGCCGCGCCAATGGCGATACCTTGCAACTCATGCCCTGCATCACCACCAATCACATGGTCATAAATCGACATCGTGATGAAGGGAACAGCAAGCGCAAATAAGTTAGTGATAAAACTGACTAGCAGCAATTTAGGAATAATGGGGCGAAACGCATGTAGTCGTTCGCCAACCCAATCAGGAGAAGCCTTCTCTAGTGGTGGACCTTCGATAACAATACAAAACTGAGGGACATCGGTAATGTCGTCATTGGCATTAAAGGCAACAAATTGCTTGGATTCTAAATGACCAGAGACCAGCTCATTTTCACCAAGCACCAGTAAGACCAATTTATGTTCACCAACGTCATCTAGGTTGGCAACCAAGCGATAAGGCAGTGCAAGCCTGTCGAACAAGGCAAACATATCGTCGATTGATTCAATGCCATTTTCATCGACCCATTGATGTGCGAACAACTGGATATTAGCATTAACTTCCAACTGCTTAAGAACGGAAAGGCTCTCGGTTTCTAAATGATTCATCACCTCTTGTCGACCGCTGGTATCTGCACGGTTGTTCGTATCTGAAGGGTTACCAATATCTAAACGATTCATACGACGGCCTCCTGATTGCTCTCGCTGTCGACCGTAATAGCTCGACTTTCCACTGTAATGATTCGATTAGCAAATTCGCGAAGCTTCGAATGGTAGCTCACCATCAGTATCGTGCGTCCTGCCGTTACTTCTTCCTCCAACACCTTAGCTAGATTCCCAAGGGCGTCTAAATCAAGTGAAGAATCCGGCCTTTCCAACATAATTATGGGTTTATCACTTGCCAATTGAGCCGCGATATTGAGCATTTTCACGTTACCCATACTCAACAAAGAAGCACTCGTATGGCCAATTTGTGTCTCTAGTCCATCGGGTAATCGAGTAATCTCTTTGGTTAAACCCAAACGCTTTGCATAGTCACTGGCGCTTTGCGTTTTTTCAGGGTCAAACCCGCACAAGTTGTCGAGAATAGTACCTGACACCAACTGCCCTTTAACGCCACAGTAGGCCACAATATTGGTTACGGATGCGATTGAAACTGCAGCTCCGTTAATGAAGCACTCACCCGCTTTTAGATCATCAATACCTGCAATCGACGACAATAAATGACTGTTGGTATGGCGATCCTCACTCTCTAACAATATCAACTCACCTTTATTCAGTGTGACATCTGCATGAGAGAGTTCACCATATCTTTCAACGGTCGCTTGCTTGATTTCCAACGTCTCAAAGTCAGATAAGTGGTTCTCAACTTGCTCAGAATCTGAAGATTCCGATAATGATAAGTCACTCAATTTTTCTATTGCCTGATTGGCACTGTGTATTGAATTAAGCTTGATTCTAACCCCAACCAGAGCACTTAAAGGTGCGACGGCTCTTCCCGATAAGATAGAACATGCCGCCAATCCACCAGTGGTTAACTGGCCATCCAACACCCACAAACTCCCCGTAATCACCAGTAAAACTGACGTGGCTAATGCAGCAAGCTGAATACACTCTTGGGCGAAGGCGTTCTGTTCTTCTTCTCTCGCTTTAGACTGAGAGCGAACATTATTGAGGGATTTAAACTGATTGAAGATTCGAGACTCAACAGCCTGACGTTTGATTCCCTGAATGGTTTGGCTTAGTAAAATCAAGAACGCTTTTCGCTCCTGCTCATCTTGGGAAGCTTCTTCACTTAAGCTTTTAACGCGAATAGAAGATAACCAAACGATTCCAAGAGTAATCAGCCAAACTGCCAAAGGTATCGCCACCAGCTCACCGCCGATGTAAGCCACCAAGCCCAAGAAGATCAATGCAAAAGGCAAATCAATAAAGCCTGCAATCACACCACCGGAATACCAATCTTTGACTTTTGATACTGAGCCCAGCCCCTCTTCCACGCCACCAACACCAATGTGGCGAAGATGGCCTGATGAAGCCGTTGTTACTCTTTCAACCAAGGTTTGATAGGTCGCTTTCTCGGTATTACTGGCCGCAGCAGACAAAAGCCAAGTACGCACAAAACGTATGAGTGCTTCCATAGCGACAGCCAACGTCGCACCCGCTAATAACAGAGTGGCAGTCCCATAACTCTGGTTAGGTAAGATACGATCGTAAATTTGTAAAACCGTTAGCGGAACGGCGAGAGAAAGAAGATTTATGAGCAAAGAAGGCAGTAGGACTTTCCCCACCACCCCTTTGTTTTTCATTGAACTTGCGGGCATACACAATCCTTATCCATGCTTATGAAATAAGATTGGTACACCATGTTAGGTATTGCAAGGTAACGAACTGATTTAACGTGTTTTTCAATATAAATATGACACAGATCTTTTTACACAAATCTGTGGCTATACCCGTACCTTAAAAACGCACCTTACAAATGCTCGTTACAAGTGCTCCTTACAAACAATTGTCGTAATCCGTTATCGCCTGCTTTAACTTTGAAAAGTCTGGGTTACATAAATACGGTTTCAGCGCTTCAAATTTATCTGAGGGCCACTCGTATATTTTGAATGAAATGAGCTCGTCAATAACGGACTCATCAAAGCGGTATTTGACGACTTTAGCTGGAGAACCACCGACAAGGCTGTAGGGTGCGACGTCTTTAGTCACCACACTATTCGCTGCAACTACAGCGCCTTCGCCAATCGTCACACCGGGCATCACCATCGCTCGCATGCCTAACCACACCCCATCTTCAATGTGAGTATCGCCTTTGCCAATGTAGGCGTCGTCGATAACATCCATAAATGGATACAGTGAAAACCAATCAACTCTGTGTGTATGGTTGCCGCCCATTAAAATCACAACCTCTGCGCCAATACAGACATAATCACCGATATGGAGTTCGTCGATTTTCCATCGAGGCTCCCACTGGCGGCTGACTTCGTCGCCGTGTAAATAACGCACTACCGATTGTTCAAAACCGTTATCCCAGCAATCGCTGTAATAACTGTGTTGACCTTTTACATGAATATTGGGGTTGGTTACGACTTCATGCAACAACTCGAATTTGGACCAATGCTTCTTTTGCATTTTTACCTCTGAATGATCTATTTAGTTTTATTCGTTAACTATCAAAATGTTCGACGATGCAAATCCAAGGTGCACAAACTAGCACCCCATAAACACAGGGTTCACCGGGATAAATAGTGAGTATCACGCTTAAATCATAGCAATGCCGCTAAAACTAAAGAGGCGTCAGTGGATTCGAGGTTGCTTAAGAAGAGGAAGTAGTTTCAAAGTTTGCTCAGTTTTTATCGATAACTTGGTTGGATAATTTACAAGTGTAGTGTATCTGTTTAATCGCACCCATTTGACAGTCAGATGTGATTAATAAGGTTTCAAATTTCGTTTCATAGAATACGGAATGAATAGAGCCTGTGCGATTACACAGGCTCAAACATAGGCTCGGCTATAAATTTCGGCTCACGCTTGGAGCTAGGTTCAGCGATTACATACGAGCAAGCTGTACTTTTCTGTCTTTATTCACGACACAGAAGTTGCCACGCTTAGTTCGGCATTTTGAACATCTTTCGCACTCAACAGGGCTTCTGTCCCCTTCTTTCCAACGCTTTACCAAATGTGGTTCAGAAAGCAGCGGCCTTGAAAGCGCGAAATATTCAATACCTGTGTTGTTTGCAATCGCTTCGATAGCATCAAAATCCGTTAGACCACCAACCGTGATAACTGGGATATTAACGTCTTGGCTGATCGCATGACCATATTCGTGGAAGTAGCCTTCAGCTTGAATAGTAAAACCATCGTGCGACTCGCCAATCATAGTATCTGCCTTGCCATGAATATTACCTGATACGACAATGCCATCAACGCCTACTTCTTCAAGCTTTTTACACACCAAACGCGTTTCATCGAAGGTCACGCCGCCCTCAAAAAACTCAGAAGCGGTCAGCTTAACCAAGATTGGGAAATCGTCGCCAACTAGCTTGCGCGTTGCCGTGTAGATCTCTAGCAAAAATCTCATGCGATTTTCTAAGCTACCGCCGTATTCGTCCTCACGCTGGTTGTAATAAGGACTTAAGAACTGGTTAATCAGATAGGTATGAGCAGCATGAACCTCAACACCATCAAAACCCGCTTGCTTCGCTCTTAGTGACGCTTTGGCAAAGGCATCAGCGATGTAATCAATATCCTCTTTGGTCATTGCTTTACCCAGTGTCTGTGTCCCTTTTTCTGGAACTTCACTCGGTGCATAGATCACTCGCTCGCCAAGGTTATACGTGGTTTTCGTGCCACCATAAGCCAATTGCATCACGATTTTAGAGTCGTTGTCGTGCACAAGTTGAGTCAGCTTCTGATACTCTTCAATGAATGAATCGTTATACATCCCCATCATGCCCGCATTCGGCTTTTCTTCTTCAACGATGTTCGCGTAACCCGTCACGATCAAGCCGACTTCACCTTGAGCCAACTCTTCATAGATAGCGTAAAGTTTATCTGTCATATGACCATCTTCGGTGGCCATATTTTCCCACGTCGCGCTTCTCATGAAACGGTTCTTTAGTGTCATCTTGCCAATGTGGGTTTCTGTAAACAAAGTGCTCAAGTGTCTTCCTCTCAAAATCTTTATTATGTTTGCCCATTTTAAAAGACAAAAGAGAAGCACTTCTTATTCACAAAGTGACTCTCTTTTGTCCATTACTGAATGGGCGTTGATTTATGCGGATAGTACAGAGAATAAACTAGGGAAAACTTAATCTAGATTAAGAGAGCGCCACTCTCATCTGAGAAAAAGGCAGAAAGAGACAGCAAAAGAATAGAAAGGCAGGAATTAGAGAGAACAAAGGAAGCAAACAAAAGCCGCTTAGTTTAGCTAAACGACTTCAGGGATTTATAAGCTTATAGCTTTATAGCTTTATAGCTTTATAGCTTTATAGCTTGAAGGCTTTACTAAAAATCAGACTTAACAGCGTTATCCATATTGAACCGTAGGATCAACACACTGATAGATCTGCCCAATGCTCGCTTCATTGGTTAACAAGGCTTCAATAAGGCGCGCCACTTCTTGTCTGTAAATCACACCATGAACTTCGACTTGCTGGGACAGCTCACCGTTGCCAGTCTCCTCGCCGTCTAACAAGCCACCCGGACGTAAGATGGTGTAATCCAGAGAACTCGAGGTTAGCCAAGCTTCGGCCAACGACTTTTCACGAACCGCTGCGCCAAACACTTTTCGAGATCGCTCCGACAAATACTGCCAAGAGTCACCACAACCTAACGACGTTACCAGCACAAATCGAGCAATACCATTGGCTTCAAGCGCATCAGTCAGATGTCGGTGTCCAATGTAATCAACGGGAATGTCAGCTCTGAAGCTGCCCATACTAGAAACGACCAGTGTCGATTTAGGTAACTGAGCGACCACAGATTCAACCTGTTCTTTATCGGTAGCATCACAACGCAGTGTGGTGATACCAAGTTCAGCCAAGCGCGTGTTCTTCTCTGGGTTTCTCGCAATCGCTATTACTTGATAATCTTGTTTGTGAAAATGCTCAACAATTGCAGCACCCAGCCCACTTCCTGCTCCCCATACAACGACCGTACTCATAAAAAACCTCATAATATTCATGTTGTAGTGATACTAACCAGACAATTTAAACCGTTCCTTTATCGAGATCAACAAATGAGAATAAGTCTCAATATTGTTTTTATTTTTTTGCTGGCTCTCACCAATCCGCTCAAAAGCACGTCCACTTATCATAATTAGACATTGGTTAATTGAATTGCCCAAACATGTCTACTAAAGTAATTTTAATACAATGACTTAGTCTCGGTGGTTATGAAAAAAGAACGCATTCAATACTCTTTCGACGTGTGGTTATTTATTCCTGATGAAGACAAACTCATCATGAATGATGAAGACGTGATCATCGACAATCGCTTGTCCAAGCTACTCAACTTTTTCTGCCAAAATCCTAAGATCGTATTCTCACGAGATGAGCTGATTAATGAAGTCTGGAATGGCTCAATCTTGACGGATCAGGTGATCACGCAAGCTATTTTTGAACTGCGCAAAATACTCAAAGCGGCTGAACGACATTCAATGGGACACATCATCACCGTGCCCAAACGCGGTTATAAACTCGATGTTGATGTCCACAAAACCATCTTAGTACCTGCAAGTGTCACCACAAATACCGTATCAGTTACAGACATGAATCATGCACCTAATGCTTTTGGTTCCTTTCCTTCAACTCAATCAGACGCACCAGATACATCGCCAGTTTTGGATGAGGATAAAAAACAACAAGTCGAACCAAAAGCAGAATCGGTTACTGGTGAGAACCTAATAAGCAATCAAGGCTCAGAGGCCAAAACCGTACGCGAAGAATCTGAAGAGAGTTCAATCGATGCAACCTCAGAAAAACCTGCTTCACAAGAACCTATTCAGCCTGTTGATCAGCAACCTAGCGCTTCGAGACCTAGCGATTCGAGCTATGTCGATCCAAGCCATACCGATTCGAGTACAGCACAGTCCGTTCAACAGTCACCTGTAAATAAAACAGCTAACGACAAACAAGCGCCTATCGCAGAAAATAAACCTCAGAAAAGAACGTCTCGTGCTGTGATGTTTGGGGGCGCTATAGTTATTGCGCTTGGACTTATTTGGTGGACGTTAAAACCGACCAGCCCTACATCGGACGCCTTCGATTTGAGCAGTTTAAATACCGCCGCTAATGAATCAAACCAACCACTCGCTGACTCAAATCAATCAACGGAACAAAATCGTCTTAATCAAACAGTAGACAGTCAAAACCTAGATGCCCACAAAGCACACGAATCTGTGCACTACTTATCTTTAGAACCTAGATATATCTACGTAAGTATCGATGACAACTTGAAGACGGATGCCTTTAAACGTGGGATCATTCATAAATTAATGAGCTACTTGACCACCTATCGCGATTTTCGTGTCGTAGTCGATGAAACCTTGGTGCCGAATTCAGCCAACGTGATCAGTTTCAAGAGTGAAATTGATGGCGACAGAGAATACCTTGATATCACCTACTTCAACCGAATTTCTAATTTCAGACACCTAGGTCGAGATTACCTGATTGACCCGGCTTCACTCCACACGACCATGCGTTCAATGCTCGATGATCTATTGGATTCATTTAATTTGGATATTCAAAAATCGATATTGAAGCAGCAAATCTCTGAGTTACCCAAACAAGAAGAAGCCTTAAAGCTCACCCTTGAAGCGCTCGGGCTCACCTTCATGACGTTAGACAGAACCGACACCTTGTCTAAGATCGCCCAAGCCAATGAGCTAGAACCCGACAACCACTTCGTTATGTCGAACCGTTACATGTATGAGCTTGCCGACATTTTTATAATGAGATCGAAGAATAAGAATAAGCAGGTTGAAGCGCTCAATAAGAAATTCAAAAAACAGTTACTCAATGCTCAGAACAATGCTAACTCTTATCGAGTCTATGACGCGTTAGCAGCCTACTTCCTCACTGAAGATAACCCTGACCAAGCCGAATACTATCTAAGCTTGATTCCGAGGAATGAATACAGTGTGATGTCTATGATTATCTTGGCAAAAATTGAAGAATCTCAAGGCAACCCTTCAATGGCGGAAGAGTACTACTATGAAGCGATATTAGAATCTGGCCACCCTGTGGTTTTGAAAGTCGCTCAAACGTTGTTTTTCAAAAGTAACATCACCGAGATTGAATCCAAATTGGGTATCAATCAATGATTAACAGCTCTTAACTATTGGCCGTTAGCTATTAATATAGAAAACACACCGCTTACTCAGGCGGTGTGTTTTTGGGTTCTCACAGAAATCGTTAATCGCTCAATCGTTGATAAAAAAGCGATAACCGCTATAAGGCATTGGTTAGCAGAATACCCACACCAATCCTTTCACTGTTGTAGTCATAATCAATCAAGCTTTCTCCATAGCCTTTGTAGTACTGGACATACCCTTGAAGCCGGCCATACAGAGGAAAGCTGAGTGATGTCTGTATTCCACCATACCCGGTTTGAAAGTTGTAGCGACCCAATGCTGAAACCTCAAAACCATCCCATTTGTAAGCGCCAGACAATTCATAGTGACCCAAATAGTCTTGAATATCAGGGTTGTCATCGCTACTGCTCGACTCAGGAATTCGGTACCAAGGCTGGAAATAAACCGCAAAGTCATCTTCGGTATACCCTAGCCCAACATAAGCGCGGTTCCAGCTACGACTAAGCTCTGCCGTTCGTCCGTTAGATTCATGCTCTAAACCCAAACGCGAAAACCAAACACCATCAGCTGACTCGATGTTCAAAGGCGTTTCGTAAAAGATCTCTGGGCGATAGTTAGTCTCTCTAAATGGTGCCGAGATATCAGAAGAGTACGCCTGCCAAAATGATTTGAGCGTAAAACCAAAATAGATTTTGCCCGCTTGATTAAAAACACCATCATCAACCACTGGAATTTTTAAACTTAACTGCAGTTTGATCTCTTCATCGCTGAGGTCATCCGCTTTACCTCCGAATCGCTCATCCCCATAGGGCTGTGTATTCACGTTGGTCATATGAGTCACTGGCAAAATATAGTTCAAACGATAAGGCGTTATAACAAACGGGTTATCTTCAGTTGTGTACTCCATCTTCAATCGCGGGACTTTAGACTCCAGTGCACTTTCGCTGATGGAGTCTAAACCGTCTTCGCTGGTTTCACCCGACAACTTATTCTCGGGTGTTTTGTTTGATGTAACGGCTTCTTGGGATGCGCATTGCTGCTTTAACCACTCAATACTTTGTTGATTGGTTGCTTTGGCCAATGAAGACAAAATACATTGCTCATAGCTTGCTCGTTCATCAACACCGCTAGTATTGGCATACGCTGAAGCATTCACAGCGAGGCCGATAACCAGTAGAGCAAGCGTGTTTTTGTGTCCAGCTAGCCTTTCACCAACCCCAAGGCGTTTACTAGCGCTGTTCTGTTTACGAGATCGCATGACTCTACCCTTGGTCTTTATCTTGGTAAGTCACTTCAAACGCAAAGTCGACCGCTTGCTGAGTAATTTGCTCAACGTTTTTATCAAGCATCTCGATGGTGATTTCTGATTTGTCGTTCTCAAGTACGCCATTATCGTTCACGACGAAAATACGGCGACCAATGAGCTGAGATGAATCATGATCTTTCAGATCCACACTCGCCAATATACGAATAGAGCGATCACGAGTACCTGCCGCGTATTTTACAGCGCCGATAACCGAACCTACTGGGATAAACTCAGTCACACGCATGTCTTCAGGAATGTCATTGATATCATATAACTTCACGCTAATATCAAGCTCCTTGTTCTCCAAAACTACGTTCTTGTAGCCCTGTAATTTCTCAGCCAACTTCTCATCCATTTTCTTATGGATCTGTGCTTTAAATTGAGACTGAACCTCCTTTGATACATGCTGATCAACACCCGAGCTTTTCATGCTAACGGTTGTAAATTCAAATTGATTAAAGTGAAGTGACGCGCTGTCTTTCGCTATCCAAGAAACGCCTTTCCTATCATCATCAAACTGGCTATCAATAAAATAATGGTTTGAGTCGACGCTCTGGATTTCTTGTTTATCTGGCATGTTGCTTGAACAGCCAGCAGTGAATAAAACGAACAATGGGAATAGGTAATGTAGTTTCATGTGAACCTCTAGTTTTCTAAATTTTGAGTGCACGAATCCCTGAGCGATAAGGCTCATAAAATGGGACTCGTGTTGATTAAACTTCTATGTGTATTGGCCGCGTAACGTTAGCAGCCAGATAACGGACTAAACTTCTTGCTCTTGCCCGCGGTGATCCGCAGCCAAGTAGGTATATATCGTTGGTACCACGAACAGGGTGAATAATGTGCCCACCGACATACCCACCGTGATGACCAAACCAATCGAGAAACGGCTTTGAGCACCGGCTCCGCTTGCAATGAGCAGTGGTACAACACCAACAACCATGGCTGCGGTTGTCATCAATACTGGTCTCATTCGAACGGTAGCCGAACGAATGGCCGCTTCACGTCGGCTGCATTTCAATTCCTGTTGCATTTGGTTTGCAAACTCCACAATCAAAATACCGTGCTTACTAATCAAGCCTATCAAGGTCACCAGCCCCACTTCGGTGTATATGTTGAGCGTATCAATGCCTAAATACAGTGGCATCAGGGCGCCAAAGATAGACAATGGAACACTGGTTAATACCACTAGTGGGTCTCGCAAACTTTCAAATTGAGCAGCCAGAACCAAGTAAATAATCACAAGAGCAAGGAAGAACGTCGTAACCAGTGAAGAGCCTTCTTGTAGGAACTGTCTCAATTGGCCTGAAGTGTCTGTCGTATAAGACTTAGGCAATATCTTCGCCGCCCCTTCTTCCATCACTTTATAGGCTTCCCCGATACTGATTCCCGGCATCATTTTCGCTTCAATCATGGCGCTGTTAAGCTGTTGAAACTGATCCACTTTCGATGGCTGCACTGATTGGCTAATTTCAATCAATGATGCCAGCGGTACCATCTCATTGGTGTTAGAGCGCACGTGGTAGTTCTTCAAATCATTCCAAGAGTTACGGTTCTCGTTAGGTACCTGAGTGATAACTTGGTAGCTGCGCTGATCCATCGAGAAGTAATTCACGAAGCCTTCACTGATAAAGCGAGACAACACGGTACCGATGTCTTGTGCGTTCACGTTCATCTGAGCCGCTTTATCGCGGTCGATGCGAATCTCTACTTGTGGCTTATTAAAATTCAGGTCGTTTTGCACATAGATGAACTTGCCACTCTTCTGCGCGTACTCTTTCAGTTTTTCAGCGTACTGATAGAGTTCTTGATAAGAACCCGTTGGCGTTTTCAGAACCATTTGGAATGGCAAGCCTTGCGGTGTACCTGGTAAATCTGGTGGAGAGAAGGTATACACCTGCAAGCCCGGTAATACAGAACTCTCTTTTTCGAAACGTTGCATTACTTCTTTTGCCGTTGCGTCACGCGAATCCCAATCTTTCAATACACCCAAACCAAAGAACGCATTGTTGTTCATGTAACCGTTATCTAGCATGGTCATTTCGACTTCATCGTTCTTGCTGATAGAGTCAATAAGAGCCGGAGTAAAGTGGCGAATGTAATCGGTATTCGCTTGTGCAGGACCTTGCCCCATCACAATCATCACGCCCTGATCTTCTTCAGGTGCCAGTTCAGATGAAGTATTCATAAACATGAACACCAGACTGATCATTAACGTTCCTACCACTGGCCAAATATAAACACGGTTGTTCAACACATGTTCGAGCACTTTTCGGTAGCGCTCTGTTACGCCTTCAATCACTGCATCGATCTTCTTAACCAGTTTTCCGTCGAGAACCGATTTATTAAGCAGTTTTGAACACATCATCGGCGTTAGCGTTAAGGCGATGAAACCCGAAATTAGTACTGAACCCGCCAAAGTGAATGCGAACTCAGTAAACAGCTTACCGGTGAGTCCTCCCATGAAACCAATCGGCGCATACACTGCGGCCAATGTAATGGTCATCGCGATAACCGAGCCTGCAATTTCACGAGCACTGTCTATAGCAGCCTTAATTGGGCTGGTACCATCTTCTAAGTGACGAAAGGTGTTTTCCACAACAACGATGGCATCATCAACCACCAGCGATATTGCTAATACCATGGCAAGCAGCGTCAACAGGTTAATACTGAAGCCCATGCTCAACATGAAGAACATAGAGCCAATCAATGACAAAGGAATCGTTACAAGTGGTATCAACATCGCTCGCATTGAGCCCAAAAAGGCGAAGATAACGATGACTACGATCAGTGCGGCTTCGATTAAGGTTTTTGCTACTTCATCAATTGAGGTTTCGATAAACTTAGTCGAGTCATAGATTACATCCGCTTTAATACCTTCAGGTAAGCCTGCTTGGATCTGTGGAAGCAATTCGTAAATGCCTTCAACAACGGTCAATGGGTTAGATGTTGCCGTATTACTGATCGCCGTTGATACGGTAGTCACACCATTGAATTCAACGTCTGAGTCATAGTTTGCTGCGCCTAGTTCAACCGTCGCCACATCTTTTAAGTGCACCAGTTGCCCGTCATGCGCTTTCAAAGCCATGTTCTTGAAATCGTCTACCGAACTTGAATCGGTATGAGCGTTAATATCAACTTCGATATAAGGGTTTTGCAACTTGCCCGCCGCACTCACAATGTTATTTGCACGAAGCGCGTTTTGAACATCTTCAGCCGTCAGACCATATGAAGCCAGTCGTTGAGGGTTCAGCCAGATTCGCATTGCAAAATCTTCTTGCCCCAATATGTCGACCTTTGACACCCCTTCAACAGTAGAGAAAGTCGGCTTAACCACACGGCTCACATAGTCCGAGACTTGCTCCGTCTTCAATGTGTCACTCGAAAATGAAACATATAAGATCGGCGATTGAGACGTCGATTTAAGAATGCTCGGGTCCAATACACCCGACGGCAGCTTATATTTCACTTGCTGCACGAGAGACAAAATTTCGGTCAAAGCACTATCCGACGGATACCCTAGCTTCAAATAAACGGTAATCACGGACTTACCCAGAGCACTATCCGATGTCATGTAATCAATGCCCGCTGTTTGAGCAATTTCTGCCTGCAGTGGCTGCGTCACATACCCTTGAACGCTGGATGCACTGGCACCTGGATAACTCGTTGTAATGGTAATAACGCCCGTTTCAATTTCTGGATATTGGCGCACTTGCAGTGAGGTAAAAGCTTTAAGACCTAACACCAACAGTACAAGGCTTAATACCGTAGCCAAAACTGGACGTTTGATAAATACATCAGTAAATGTCATGGGAGTTTCCTAGTTACTTTGCTTAGTACTTTTGTCAGTAATCAACGGATGTTGGTTATTAACCAGAACCCATCCACTATTCTTGAGTTGGTGTTGGTTTGAAGTCACAACAACATCCCCCTCTTTCAAGCCCGAAACCACACCAACATAACCGCCTTGTTTGGGGCCGACTTCAACAGTGCGCTGCACAACCTTGTACTCGTAAAATGGTGATGCATCGTTGCTCGAATGTTCGCTGGCCTTTTTAGTCGACGTATCCAACACAAACACGGTGTTTCCGTATAAGGTGTAACTGATCGCAACAGAAGGTACTGCCACGATAGTGTCCGATTCTGATGTGATTAACGTAGCGTCGACATACATACCCGCCTCTAACGGCACGGCTTGGTTAGCCATGGCTCTCAATTCGATATTGTGCGTGTTGCTGTCTGAGCTCGGTTCAATGGCAGAAATCGTGCCGTGAAAGACTTCGTCGTTCGTTGCTTCTGAATAAAATTGTAAATCTTGCCCTACCTTCACATCGTGTAAATAAAGCTCTGGAATAGAGAAATCGACATATTGCTTTGATTTGTCTTCCAGCTCGACAATCGCTGTGCTTGAATTAATAAAGTCACCCACATCGATATTACGAATCCCAACGCTGCCAGAAAATGGCGCTTTCACTTTCATGTAGTCAATTTGCGTAGCAATATATTCCAGCTTTGCACCTTCAGCATTAAATTGAGCTTGTAGCTTATCAACCGAGTTTTTTGAAACACTGTTATTTCTAAGGAGCAATTTATTTCTCATCAATTCGACTCTAACCAATTCAACTTTGGATAGCTGGCTCTTATAGTTGGACTTCAATAACGCATCATCCAATTTAACAAGAACATCACCCTTATTTACTTGCTGACCTGAAGTAAAGAGAATTTCTTTTACTTGGCCTGACATTTGGCTCGTCACATCAATAGATTGATTAGAATGAATGTTACCAATGACTTTTAAACTTTTATCCCAAGTATCTTGATTTACTTTTTCCGTTGTTACAGATATAGCTGGCAATTTAAAATTAGCGACCTTCTCTTTGATCATTTCACCTTTTACATAATGAAAGCCAAATACAAAAGACAGTAATATAAAAAGAGCTGACCCGACAATAACGCCTTTATACTTACTCATGTGTTCACCTTGTTTTTTAAGTCTGGTCATTCTATCTATCGACACTGCCAATAAATCAAACTCATATAACATCCACCCAATCTTATATAAAATAAAAATCAAACCTTAAAAATCAAATACTTAAGATAAAATACCAATCGGCACTCAATTTTTGTTTTATTGCTATTTTATTTGAACATGATTTATCTATTTTCTCGATCGATATAATTCTCATCGTTCCTTAAAAAATAAACGAGTTAACTATGTCGAATCAAATTAATCACACTAAAGTCGCTATTAAAGAAAAGATGAAACGTATATATGGAGAAGATGTTACCCATAAACATAATAAAGACCATTTAGAATATAGAGAACATCAACCCTCTCATTCTGGTCAACATGGTGGCGACCCAGAAGGTCATAAGCATTTAGTCAATCACCATTCTGATGGTCATCATGATAAACATCACAAAGATAAAATGCATGACCATAAAAAATCATCGCGACTTCATCATAAAAAGTAGAAGACTGGATGAAGTTCAGATTATTAAAAATAAAGCATTAGATCAGTTCATCAACCAAATGTTGATTAATGCTTAATCAAACGTTAAACCAAATTAAAAAATGAAATAGCGAGTCAATGATGATGCTATTTCATTCAAGGATTACTATGTCATTTATTATTGAACAACTTAGAGACTATCCGTTTATAGCGCTCTTTTTATCACTCGGTCTCGGTTACTTAATTGGTAAAATTAAAATCGGTAAGTTTGAATTAGGTGGAATCGCAGGTTCACTGCTTGTTGCTGTAGCACTTGGTCAGATCGGCGGTATCACGATCTCTAACGAAGTAAAAAGCATCTTCTTTGCTTTATTTATTTTTATGGTGGGTTACAACGGCGGTCCGCAGTTTTTCTCGTCATTCCGCCTTTCATCGCTAACACGCTTATTCGCTTCGTTTGTGATGACGTTTGTAGGATTAATCACGGTTGTGTTGCTATCTAAATGGGCAGGACTAGATAAAGGTTTAGCGGCGGGCCTTGCGGCTGGTGGCTTAACACAATCGGCAATCATAGGTACTGCAGGTAATGCTATCGATCAGCTGAACCTAGCGCCAGATGTCACCTCAACGCTTAAAACAAACGTGGCTGTGGGTTACTCAATCACCTACATCTTCGGCTCTCTTGGTCCGATTCTAATGATGTCACTCATTCCAATGGTAATGGGTTGGAACATAACCAAAGAAGCGAAGAAGCTTACGGAAAAAATGGGCGCAGGCAGCAAGCAGCTAAACGAGGGTGAATTCTCTGCATTGAACCGCGTATCTTCTCGTGCTTATCAAGTGACCGCGAACTCTATGTTTGTTGGAAAAAGTGTTGTCGAGTTAGAAGAAGCATTCGATGCCGACCTCACAATTGAAGCTATTTACCGCTCACACGAAGACACAGAATCAACGTTAGATTTGGCGAAGAACCCTATTTTAGCGGCGGATGACAAAGTTTACCTTACTGGTCTGACTCAGGCATTTCCTAAAGTGACCTCGCTGGGTGTCGAACTCGGTGAATTTAGTGAAGAAAGCAATGTTGTCCAAACACAACAGAAGGTCGTACTCACGAATAAGAAACTAGCGGGTATTACGCTACGTAAGCTTCACGATGAAACGAACGCACGTATACGTCGTGGTGTTTATATCACTCAGCTATCACGCATGGGCCATGATATTTCGACATTGCCAGAAACTGAACTGCACATTGGTGACGAAATCACCTTAGTTGGACAAAAAGAAGACATAGCTAAAGTCATCAAAAAAATTGGCTACAACAGCCCACTGCCTAGTGTTACTGACTTCGTAACAATGTCTTTCGGCATGGTGCTTGGCTATCTGATTGGCGAGATTGGTTTCACTATCGGTGGTTCTCATATCGCTCTAGGTTCAGGTTTAGGTTGTCTGGTTTCCGGCTTACTTGTGGGCTACTTAAGAATGCGTACACCTCGTTTAGGCAGTGTTAACCATGGCGCAGCCAACTTTATGCAGACATTCGGCCTTGCAGTATTTGTTGCGGTTGTTGGTATTAATGCAGGCGCTCCAGCGCTGACGGCAATCAAAGAGAATGGCGTAACGCTCTTACTGCTAGGTGTGTTGGTCACTCTAATTCCTCAAGTACTGACGTTCCTATTCAACTACTACGTACTCAAAATCAAAAATCCAGTAGAAGCGCTAGCGGTTATCGCGGGTAGTCGCAGTGCAAACCCTGCATTCGCATCGCTACTAGAAAAAACACAAAACAGCACACCAGTACCGAGTTTCACGATGACTTATGCGGTTGCCAATATCTTCCTCACCTTATGGGGTCCGATCATCATCAACCTAATTACCAAAATTTCGTAATCAACACCGAATCAGCCAATTGATGATTCAACTTATTCATTAACGATTTAACACAGTAGCTAGCCAAGCAGGCTAGCTGCTCAAAGAAATTAACTCATTTATATATCCAAAAAACTTGGATCTTAAACAAATTTAAAGAGAAACGACTATGAAACGCACAGATGAAAAACGCCTAGAAACACTAAGCCCATTCGAAGTAAAAAACACACTGATCGACCTTGCTCAGCATTCACATGAGAAAACTATGATCAACGCTGGTCGTGGTAACCCAAACTGGGTCGCGACAGCGCCACGTGAAGCCTTTTTCCAATTAGGTATGTTTGCACTAGAAGAATCAAAATCGAATTTCTCAGGGTATGAAGGCTTTGGTGGAATGGGAGTTCAACAAGATATTAGCCTGCGCTTTCTTCAGTTTTGTGAAAAATACGAAGACCAAGAAGGTGTGCAATTCCTCATTGAAGCCTTCCAGTTTATTACGGATCAATATCAGGTAGACGGTGATGCGCTTATTTATGAATGGGTTGAGGGGATTCTAGGTAACAACTACCCAGTGCCTGATCGCATGCTCAAATATTCGGAACTCATTGCTCGTAAATACATCGAGCAAGAAATGGCAGGCTGTCAGCCGCTACCTGCTGGCAAATTTGACTTGTTTGCAGTTGAAGGTGGTACCGCAGCAATGGTCTACATCTTCAATACATTGAAGAGCAACCGCTTATTAAACAAAGGCGACACGATTGCGATTGGCGCACCAATTTTCACGCCTTACATCGAGATGCCAGAGCTTGAAGATTATTCACTAAACAAAGTGGAAATCATGGCAACAGAAGAGTCGGCGTGGCAGATTCCTGATTCAGAATTAGAAAAGTTAAACGATCCAAGCGTAAAAGCGTTCTTCTTAGTGAATCCAAGTAACCCAGCATCAGTAAGATTAAGTGACGATACGCTCTTGAAGATCGCAGAAATTGCTAACCGTCGTCCTGAACTCATCCTACTGACTGATGATGTTTATGGCACCTTTGCAGATAACTTCACTTCGTTAGCGATGCTTGCTCCGAAGAACACAATTCTAGTGTATTCGTACTCTAAGTATTTTGGTGCTACTGGCTGGCGTTTAGGCGTAATTGGCGTTCACGAAGACAGTAACTTCGACCGCATGATTGCAGATCTCCCGGAGCAAACCAGAGACACATTAACAGCACGATACCAAGGCATCTCCCTTGAACCGAGTAAGATTAAATTTATTGACCGTTTGGTGGCTGACAGCCGTGCTGTCGCACTGAATCATACTGCTGGCCTTTCAACACCTCAGCAAATCCAGATGACGATGTTCTCGTTGTTGTCATTGATGCAAGGTGGTGAAGAATATAAGCGCTTGGCTAAGCAGATTGTGCGTCGTCGATACAATACTTTGATGCAGAAAAACCTAGCAACGCCAATCATTGCTGAAGGCGATAAAACAGGTGCGTTTTATTATGTAGAGATTGACCTGAAAGAAATCGCTCAAACAGTTCACAGCGAGGGCTTCTTCTCTTGGTTAGAAGAAACCTACGAACCGCTAGACTTCTTGGTTCGCCTTGCAGAAGAGCATGGTGTGATTGTCATGCCGGGCGCAGGGTTTGATGCTCCAACATGGTCACTACGTGTGTCTCTCGCGAACTTAGAAGAAGAGCAATACGCCAACATCACGAAAGCGATGAATGAGGTAATGCAAAGCTACGTAGAGCGCTACCAAGCGACTTGCTAACATCGAACAACAGCTAAAAAGCTCATAGAGAAATGATAAAAGCTGAGTGTAAGTTCACCGACTTAGGTTGGCCTACACTCAGCTTTTTTATTTATGGGGAAACGAGTTGAAGCTTAGTTGAACTCATAGGTGTAAGAAGCACCGACACTGTTATTTTCACCGAAATCGTCCTCAGCAAAAATAGTGAAGAAGTTGAATGATTGAGCATCACTCAATTTGTAGCTTGCGCCGACGCCAGCCCAATAGCCGGAGTAATCATCAGACCCCATTGAACCGCCACCGAAGCCCATGATAGACCATTCATCCGTAATCGTTTTTAAACCAAACGCACCAATGTAGCCACCGTGTGTTGAACTCGGCATCAATACATAGTCAGAGCCAACGTTATCATCATCGAACACCGCCACTTCACCATCGTTATAGCTGTAGCCAGCCATCGGGAAGATTTGCCATCCAAACGGCTCAATATCAAAATAACTCAACGGAACAAATGTCCCGATACTGTAGTTATTCTTATAAGCATCGTTGTCGTATTCAGAGCGGCTAAAGTTGAAATTGACGATGCCCAAAGGTAATAACCATGAACCACCCACTCGCCACTCTTCGCCGTCCGCGTTGACACGAGCATTGATCATTCGAGCTTCATCAAGCCCGATAGAGCCTGAGAACTTAAGCTCTTCGTTATAAGCAACGCCGGCTTTGGTCACGATTTTAGTCGGATCATCTGGATGCTTCTCTTCAGCCAAAGCATCCGTTGAACCCAGTATTACCGAAGTAACAATTAATAAATTACGTAATGTCATTAGAATGTCGCGCTAACGCCAACAAAGTGAATGCGGCCATCGAAAGAACCATTCAACAAGTTCACCTGTGAACCTGCCAAGTTTCGGTTCATATCAACTGAACCTAAATCTGCGTATTCATAGAAAACGTCAATTAAGATATCATCCCAATAGGTAGATGCTCCTACCGAGTAGCGGTATTGCTCGCCCACTGGAAGGTCAACCCATTGCATTGAAGGATCGTCTTGTGGTGACGTTTCGTAAGAGAAGCCTGCTTTTAAGCGCCAATCAGAGTTAAGTTGGTAATCCGCACCTACTGCAAACTTCCATACATCATCCCAATCACGTTCGATTGGAACGCCGCCTAAGTCAGTTGCTCCGAAATCTAATACCGTTTCGTCCCAAGCACTCCAGCGGTGGAATTGAACGCTTGCCAAGAGATCAAGTTGAGAATTCAATGCATAACTTGCACTGAAGTCAATGATTTCAGGAAGAGCAATATCTGTAGACAAAGAGTTAGCAACATTACCTAAACCTTTCACTTCGTTATTAAACTCGTGTTCTAGCTTAGAGCGATAACTGGCACCTAACTTGAGTTTATCTGTAGGCGTGTACATTACACCTAGGTTATACCCGTAAGCCCAATCAGTATCTTGCTTAGCTGTAAACCCAGAAGTCGACTGCTCGAATGCAGCCCAACTCAATTGAACGCCAGCACCCACTGACCACTGATCATTCAGCTTATAACTCAGTGATGGGTTCACTTGCATTGCGGTCAGGGTAATGTCTTCTAGAAGTGCAGCACCCGCCCAATCACTGCCGTAATCAAGGCTTGAACCACCAACAGCACCCAGCGCAATACCAAGGTGTAATTTGTCTGTGACTTGGTGAGCATGGAAGGCACCAAATGAAGGCATGACTGAATGAGCTTTGCCGTCTGGATTACCATCGTTGTCTTGATATTTCATCTCAAGATCGAACGCCATGGTGTTGATGGTCGTTTTGCTCTCGCCCATGTGAGACATAGTGGCAGGGTTAGTCCATATCGCAGCAGCAGAGCGAGTATAAACACCGTCACCAGCACCAGTAGTACCAGCATTGGCAACGACCGCTTCTTGCAAAAACAGGCCACTTGCGAAAGCATTTAAGCTAGTAAAAATTGCGGTGGCAGCTATAGAGTAAGTAAAAGTTTTGTTCATCAGATTGCTCATTTAGCCTTAGACATTAAATTGTTCTAAGGTTACCGCAAAGCCTCATAAACAAAGGGAATATCCATTATTCCTGTACAAACGCTATTTAAACTTTCTGGCGACGTATGGTCGTGGGTTATCTCGATGAATTTCACGTTGAGCAGCAATCGCTCGGTTCTTACCCAAAGCGACCTTTATCTGATACCAAGTCTCGTAGAACACAGCCATGCCTGGGCTTGACCACCAAGTCTTGTTATAGAGTTTCTTATTAGCAGCGACAACATCTGGCGACCGATTCGCACATTCCAGAGCCAAAGCATAAGCTTCAGCGTAAGGGTCTTCGGCAATCTTGGTCACCAATCCATATTCTTTCGCGGTTTCGCAGTCGATCACTTTGGCCGTCATCGCCATTTCTAGGGTGTGATCTTTTCGCATCAGCTCTCGAAATGCGATGGCGCCTCCCATATCAGGAATCAAGCCCCACTTTGCTTCCAATATTGAGAAGTTCGCATCAGGGCTAGCAACCCTAAAATCACCACCACTGACTAATTGCAGACCACCTCCCCAACAACGACCATGAATCGCAAAAATGACAGGGCATGGAATATCTCGCCAACCCAATGAAAAACGTTGTGCAGCATTAGGCAATGTCGGTAACCATTTAAACAGCAGCTTCATCGCCCCAGATTTACTGGTTAAAAGGGACTTAACATCAAGCCCTGAACAAAAATCAGGCCCCTCGCCCTTCACTATTACAGCACGAATCTCAGTGTTCTTTTTCAGCTGAGTCACCATGTTATTCACGCCTTGGAACATTGCCATATCAATAGCATTGAGCTTATCGGGTCGATTCAACACAACCGTCGCAATTTGGTTTTCATCGATAGAACAAGTAATACGATCGAGGTTTGGCATGGCGGCTACCTTATCAGTGGTCAGACCTTTAGATTATACATTTTATTAACATATGCCAAACTTGCACATTAAGAAGCGAGACCTGCGTTGCTTAACTCCTCCCCTTTACACAAACGACTCCTACAAAAAAAGCAGTGATGGATCGCTCCATTCACTGCTTTTTATTCGTAGCTTTGGTTGCCAATAGCTTTGATTACCAGTGGTTTTAGGACATTAGCAGAACCTATGCTGTTCGAGATTTCAGTAATAAGAATATGAAATAACTGCCACCAATAATGGAAACTAACGTCCCTGCCGCAAGTTGCGCTGGGAACACCACCACTTGCCCTAACCAATCAGCAAATAACATCAATGCCGCACCAATCAAAAACGATAGAATGATCTGTTCACGAACCAAACGAGCACCAACCATCACCGCGATATGTGGAGCCAATAGACCAACAAAGGCGACCGGCCCCATGGTGGTTGTGACCATCGAACATAACACCGCGACAATACACAACAGAGCCACGTAAGCGATGTTGATGTTCAGCCCTCTGGCACTCGCGAACTGTCGTCCAGTCGCAATTAAGGTCACCCAACGACTCAACAGCAGAGCAACACCAATACAAGCCGTTATCACGACAGCCATTATAGTGGCAGACTCAGGCTCCACACGGTAGGTAGACCCTGCTAACCAAGCCAATAATGTGTATTTCCCCTCACCCACTCGTGTTAAAGAGAATTGCACCAAAGCTTCCAATACCGCGGTCAGCGAGATACCTGTCAGAATTAGAATAGACGGAGCAAACTGATGCTTCTTGCCAAGGAACAGCAATAAACAAAGCGCAATCGCACTACCTAAAAATGCAACCCACGGGCTTAGTGAGTGAATCGAATAGCCCATGAATAAGCTACTGAAAATCAACGCCAGAACTGCACCCGCCGACACACCAAGAATATCTGGGCTTGCGAGCGGGTTGTAGACCAATCTTTGTAAAATCACACCCGCCACCGCTAAGCCGCCACCAGCGAATATCGCGGTTAACATTCTCGGCCAACGAATAGACCATTCAAATGCGTCTGGGATAACAAAGTAGCCCATATCAGAAGAAGGCTGTGACAATGCACTCAACGCCAACAACCCGAAAATCATTGTGCCCAACAAGAAGTAAGCCAAAGATGAAATAGACTTCGGACCTTTAGGCATTGAGAAAAACAACTGATCTTGAGCAGACATTTGCTTTCTCGCAATAATGATCAACGCAGGAGCACCAATCACTGCGGTTGCCGTCCCTGTTGGAATCATGTCCAAAGACCATTGCGCCAAGAAGATCGCCAAGCTGTCGGTGACACAAAGTAATAGCGCGCCTAATACACAACTCGCGATGAGTTCAGATTTAGCCTTTAGAAAACCTAGATGCCTAGCGATGTTCGGAGCAATCAAGCCGATAAAGCTGATCACGCCCACTGAGGTAATCGACACTGAAACCAACCAAACGCCGATTGCCATTAGCACAAAGAAGGTCGTGCCAATATTGAGCCCGCGCGCCGCAGCCCCTTCAGTGCCGATGGAAAGCAAAGTCAGAACTCGCGGAGCTAAGAAGAATATGGCAAAAATCGGCAACAGCTTAGGCATCAACCAAAGCACTTGTTCCCAGCCATTTTGCCCTAGGTCGCCCGCTCCCCATACAAACAGATTCTGTGCGTACTGGTCGTTGAGTAGAATAATCGCCGTTGCAAATGCCCCTAGCAATAAGTTGACCGCCATACCCGCCAATACAATCGGTAAACCGCTCATATTTTTAATGCCAACAATGGAGACAATCAGACCCATAGCAAGCAGCGCGCCTATCAGCGCAAACCAAACCGAATATTGAGCAACCAACATTGGCGCGACCACGTTCAGAATGACCAGACCAAGCCACGCCCCTGATGATGTACCGAGTGTAAGTGGAGACATCATGCGGTTCTGCGTTAACTGTTGGAACAAACTACCGATAGTGCCAAGTGTTCCACCAACCAAAATCGCCATCACTAAACGAGGTAAGTTGACATAAATTAATGCCATCAACTCGAATGAATCGTCGACCATTTTATTGAATGTAACGATGTCACTGATCTGTGAGACTTGCTGAAACAACTCACCGATAGGGCCAAATTCAGACTGGCCTAACCATAAATGAATAAGGGCGGCGATAAATAACACCGCCCCCATCATCAAACCACTGGATTTCATTACTGCTCCGCTAACGTCAACAACGATTGCGCCATCGCTTCTGCGTTATACAAAATCGACATAGCACCGCCGTAGCTCCAACTTGCTGCTACAGGGCTAAATTGACCATTACGAACGAAAGGCATGCTCTTCCAAACCGGAGAACGATCTAACTTGTCTTGATATGGGAAAGGTTCGAAGTAAAGCGCAATACCACCCTTAACATTCTTAAGCTCGGTCATACGCTTTTGACTGATGCCCCACTGACTCGCAGGAAGATCCATCGCATTTTCAAAGCCTAGCTGCTCAAGCGCATATTGCGGAATCGAGTTATCACCGTATATGTAAACCGAAGTCGTGCTCGCAAAACGGAAAGAGGTCACTTTCGGCTTGTCGCCCGGATACGCTTTATCTAGTTCAGCTTTTAAAACCTCAAGACGTTCGTCCATCGCAGCCAGTTTGTCGTTCGCTTGCTCTTCTTTACCAAGCAATTGGCCTATCTTCTTGAAGTTATCGATAGCCGCCGCCGCATTGCTATGCTGTTCACTGTACGTCTGGTAGTAAAGCACGGGCGCAATTTCAGAAAGTCGTTCCTGAAGATCTTTCTGAGGAGAAGCGATAAGAATCACATCAGGGTTTAGCTTCTTCAAAGCAGAGAAATTAGGCTCAGTTCGAGTGCCAATATCGGCCACGCCTTCTGGAATCGCAGGTTGAACAACCCAATCTGTATAGCCAGCGATATCAGGCACTGCCACTGGTGTTACACCGAGTTCAATCACTTGTTCAGCAATGTCCCAGTTCAGCGCAGCCACTCTAACAGGCTGAACTTCAAGGGTTTTAACACCCTCACTGTCTTCAACTTGAAAGTTGGCCATCGCTTGAGCTGATAACAACAAGCTCAATGAGACAATGAACGAACTCACTTTAGGAAAACGAGAAGTAAAATAGTTGGCTTTCATATAATCACTGTCACTTTTTAATTGTTTATTTAACGACAAAAGCAGCCTACACAGGCTGCTTAGATTTATGTATTCAAATGAATTAGAACTCGTAGTTAACGCTGAGCTCTACAGACTGCTCAGCACCGAACCAACAGTTCGATTGGTCGTAACAGGTGTAGTACTCTTCATTAAACAGGTTGTTAACCATCAAATTAGCCGTTGCACCAGATAGTGTGTCGCTTGCCTCACCTAAGTCGTAACCCATAGAGATATCAACGACAGTGTAAGACGGCACTTTCCCTTGAGTATTGGTTGCATCCATCTCCATGTCACCCATGTAACGAGCGCCAGCACTCCAACGCGTACCTGCTAAAGCACCACCGTACACATAGTAATTACTCCATAAATTCGCAGCGTGTGTAGGTACGTAGATTGGTGTCGTTCCTTCAAGGTCAGGGTTTGCATCTTCCGTTACTTCCATATCGACGTATGTATAGCTCGCGTTCACATCCCAATCTTCCGTGACAAACCATCGGCCTTCAAGCTCCAAACCTTGCGAGCGCACCTCGCCTAGCTGAATCTTAGAACGGTATGTAGGATCTGATGGATCAGCAGCAATTGAGTCTTTCTTAGTAATATGGAAATAGGAAGCCGTAACCTGTTGCGACATATCTGGAGACAAGTATTTAATACCCAGCTCGACCTGTTCACCTAGCTGAGGTTTTAAAGAGTTGCCATTAATATCAGTACCTGCCGCTGGCTCAAAGCTCGTCGCGTAACTTACAAACGGAGAAATACCATTATCTAGCTCATACAAGGCACCTACACGATAAGAGAACTGGTTATGTTCAGCTTCTTCTTTTCCATCATAAGTTGGGTAAGAGCTATTTTTATCATCGCTCGCCTTGAACATGTCGTAACGACCACCAGCAAGTAGAACAAGCGCGTCGTAGCGTACTTGGTCTTGGAAATATAGTCCTAGCTGCTCGGTCGTAATGTCGTGAGATTCACGGTAGTTCTCTTGAAGCTGACTTTTATCCAAAAGGTCAGTTTTCGGATTGTAAGCATCAAACCCATAGAAGCCCGCATTCGCAGTGAATTCTTTGTACAGAGAATCACCTGTTAGCTTTAGGTAGTCGACACCGAATAGTAAATTATGCTCTAAGCCACTAATTTCTAGGCGACCTGAAACTTGGTTATCGATAACAAAACTCTGTGAATCCTCATCCGTACTGTAAGCATTTCGAATTAAACTGCCTGTCGCAGGGTTGAAATTAGTCGCGGTGTGGTAAGTATTCTCCTGGTACAGAGATGCATCGGTATAGCGAGCGTTCTGAAGAAAAGTCCAATTATCGTTGATTTGATGATTGATCTTATAGCCTAACATCAAGACTTCACGTTCAAAGGTACTCCAGTTCTTGTCACCCATGGAGACAGATGGATCACTTGCCTTCAGCACTTCAAGCGGCATTGCGGAGTTAGTACCCATTGACGGATCATTTTGATAGTAAAAGTTGAAGTTAATAAGTGTTCTATCAGAGACCTGCCAATCTAGTGAAGGAGCAATCACATAGCGCTCTTCTTCGGCGTGATCGACTTGGCTGTCTTGTTTACGAGCGAGTGCTACCAAGCGGTAAGAAAAGTCACTGTCCCCCAATTGACCTGTTGTATCAATTGACGCTTCCATAAGGTTTCTTGAGCCAGTAGATACTCCTACTTTTGTAGCCCCGTCTTCTTGCGGCGTCTTTGCAATCATGTTGACCATACCACCCGGTGGCATAGCTCCATACAACACAGACGTAGGGCCTTTAAACACTTCAACTTGCTGAATCGCAATAGGGTCTATTTGAGGTTGTAAGTTCCAACCAGTAAGGAACGGAAGTACCAAACCATCGTAGTAGCTTTGGTTATTACTAAAGCCACGAATCGAGAACGTATCGTACATCGTTACTGATGCGCCCTTCTGCTCGGTTACAACACCCGGCGCGTATCTAAGCGCTTGGTTGAGGGACTTCACACCTCGTTGATCTAACTGTTCTTCATCAATAACGGTAATACCTTGAGGCGTCTCTTCTGGCTCAAGTGCCGATTTTGTTGCGGTATTACGATAGGCTTTCCCCATAATCGTGACAGTTTCGATATTCGAGTCTGCCGCTGTAACGGTTTCTTCCGCCAACGCTTGCGCTGAAAATGCAGTGAGCAACGCTACTGCTAGTGATGAATACTTAAAACGAGTGTGAGTGGTCATGATTCCCTCGGTACCAATGCTTAATATAAATTATAATAAATCTCATTTGCATTGTATGTATCTATGAATGGGATAATTAACAATTTGGTGCAAACTCACAAAGAACTTGGCCTATTTTCAATGGAATCAGGTCAATTGCTGATTAAAAGCACAATTTACCTTATCAGTAGCAAGGCTTTGCTAGGAAGGGAATGACGAGGATATGACTACGATTTAATAATAGGAACCCAATACTCCATCTCAGCGTCAGAGGCGTGAGCTTGATAGCCAAATGGGTACACTTCGAGTTCATAGCCATCGACACCGCGATAACCCGAACTCGGTAACCAATTAAGAACAAACCAACTCAAGGTATATCGCAGGTTCTCTATAGGCCCGCAATGCTTCACCACGGCATAGGTTTGCTTGGGGATAGTCAGCACTTTTAACTTTTCAGAAATTAGACTTGGTAGTTGCGGAATTGAAACTTCGTCATCAAGCTCGACACCTGCCCAATAATGAATGTTAGTCCCGTCGAAGCATGACTGAGTGAGATCGATAACACCAATAAACTGCAGTGCGTTGTCATCGGGCAAACTCACCTCACTTTCCAAGCGTGACCATAACTGAGGGACTTTTTGTGCAAAATCTTGCGTCAGCGAAAACAAGCCGCTGATTTCTGATGTTATGCCTTTAACAAGGAAAGACTCTCTTTCGTCAATACGAACTTCAACAAAACTCAGAGCGCCTTTTTCTTCTGCGCTGACAGTTTCAGACACTTGTATCGGCTTTCTTAGCCCTACTCTTTTGCCCGCTTTTCTATATTGGCTTGGGCTTGCCCCAAACATCTGCTTAAAGGAACGACTAAAACTAATTTCTGAATTGAACCCAAGCCCGAGTGCAACATCGATGACACGCTCTCTTCCATCAAGTAGCTCTTCTGCTGCCTGACTCAGTTTTAGCTCTCTCACATAGTTAGCCACAGTAAGCCCCGTTTCGGCTTGAAACACTCTTTGCAGTTGCCAGCGAGACCAACAGCTTTGCTTTGCAATATCTTCTAGAGATAACGCAGAGCTAAGGTTCGCATGGATATAAGCTAGAACGCGGCTGATACGGTCAAATGCAGGAGTGTTCATAGTCACGCTTTTATAATCTCGATAGTGGTAACAATTAAGTCGATACAGGAATACCTTTTAACATTTAAAGCGACTTTTATCACTTAATAATGGCCAAGGCGCACTCAATTTATAAATCTTTTAAACCAAGAGTTCTCTGAAGAGATGCACCATTTTGTATGGTTATCGTCAATGAGGTTCGCTATGATAACGCAACTGATTCTCATTTGATGGTTTAAAATGCTTTCCCAGCTGCACAATATTGCCACTCGTCGCAGAGCCCCCTCCCTGCACCAGAAAATCTTCGCTTACTCAAAACAAATAACGCCTTATCTAAGTGGAAGTTATGGCTCTCTGAGCAGCAAAAGCATCGCAATGACAAACGATAAAAGCCATATCGAGATCAAACGCGTTTACGATGGCTTAGCGGAAAATCATTCTAAAGCAGGAAAAGCGTATTGGTTGACGCGAACTTGGGATCTAGTTTGCTGGCAGCCTATCTATGTGACCTTCGTATCTATCTACGGCCTTCACTCATTGCCAGATATCAAGAATATCGGTCAGTTTAGGTACAAAGAGTTTGTGACAGGGTATCGCTTCTTCAATGGTGACCATCAACACGGTTCACCTGAGGAGTTGATACCTAAAGCTGGCGAAGCCATACTTGCACTCACTGAGTTTTATCGCAGCCAAATAAGTGAATGGACACGCATCCGCCCTGGTTTTACTAACCATTTGCTGGCGGATCTACTGTTAGGCAGTTTGATCAAATTGCAGCAGCATGAACCGAGCCTGACCAACGACTACATCACAGCACAAGCTAAGCTTTGGTTAGAAGCATGCCAATTACCTGAAAGTCACTTAGACAGCCTCAAGGTCGATGCCGATTCAGGAATGCTTAAACTGATTAGAGTCAGCTGTTGCTTAGTTTACAAATGCGATTCGGGAAAGTATTGCGAAGATTGCCCTAGACACCCTGACAACAAAAAACTGGCTCAATAACACCCTCTATTTTTAAAGACCAATAAAGTATGTTTGATTTCATTAAGCGTTTTATTGGTCTAAACATAGGACTGACATGTTTCAGCTTTCAAACATCAAAATTGTTCGTGATGAACGAACCATTCTCTCAATTGAAGACCTTGCGATTCCGACCAATGAACTGACTGTCGTTCTTGGCCATAATGGTTCAGGTAAATCTACACTCGTTAATTTGCTATCAGGGCAGATGTCACCGGATCATGGTAGCGTTGAACTGGACGGCACTTCTCTTTCTTCACTAAAAAGCAAAGACTTAGCCAAGAAGATTGCGTATTTGCCACAAAAGCTCCCTGCTTCTGCTGGCTTAACGGTGGAAGAGCTGGTTCGTTTAGGGCGTTTCCCATGGAGAGGCGCGTTAGGTCGTTGGAATTCAGAAGATAAGTCGATCATCCGACAAGCAATGGAAAGAACCGGTGTTACTGAATTCTCACAAGCATTAGCGGATGACTTATCTGGTGGTGAACGTCAACGAGCGTGGGTCTCTATGTTGCTGGCTCAACAGTCACCGGTATTGATCCTTGATGAACCGACTTCTGCATTGGATGTTCATCACCAATTCCAACTGATGAGTTTATTGTCTGAACTGAACAAAAATGAAAACGTTGGCGTTATCGTGATTCTGCACGACTTGAACCTTGCACTGCGCTACGCGACGCACATCGTTGCTCTGAAGAAAGGTCAGATTGCATTTGAAGGCAGCGCCGATAAGTTACTCGATGAACAGGCTTTGTCTGCACTGTATGAGTCCCCAATTCGACTTATCGATCATCCAGTTCCAGCTAAGACAGCTGCAAGCGAAAAGGTCGCCGTTGTCTGCGAGTAACCCGAAGAATCAAAGTTAAGTGAATGAGGTACTCATTCTTTGGATAACTCACCAGCATAACGAGTGAAAACAGAGTAAATGTTTCCTTAAACTTAAATCAACACAAGCTACACTAATACCACCTCATGAAATCAAGAGACTTCAATGAACACTTATCACCGCATTCTATGCTCTGCTTTGGCACTTGTTGTGTCCAGTCCTATTGCCTCAACGGCGGCCTTCGCCTGGCAAGCTGAGAAGATCACAGACGGTCTCGTAATCCCATGGGGCCTAGCTTATGTCGATGACGACTCTATGCTTCTCACAGAAAAAGCCGGCGTTATTAAACACGTTAATTTGAAAACAGGTGACCAAAGCACACTATTCAGGCTGCCTGATGTTTGGGCAAAAGGTCAAGGCGGCGCTCTAGATATTACGTTTTCACCCTTTGAAGAAGACAAACTCTATGTGACGTATAGCAAAGACATCGACGATGAAGGCGTAACCACACTCGCTTCCGCTGATTACAAAAATGGTGAAGTGTCTAATTGGCAAGATGTGTTTGTTTCGAAGTCGAGAACCGATACTGGGCGTCACTTCGGGAGCCGCATTACGTTTGACGATAGCCACCTTTACTTTTCTATTGGCGACCGAGGGGATCGAGATAACGGCCAAAACACCATGACGCACGCAGGTTCAATATTACGATTAAATGCCGATGGAAGCACGCCAAGCGACAACCCTTTCACAAATAACGACAAGGTTCTCGACGAGGTTTGGAGTTTCGGTCACCGCAACCCGCAAGGGCTTTTCTATGATTTCCCAAGTCAAAAGCTTTGGTCTATAGAACACGGTCCGCGTGGCGGTGATGAAATTAACTTAATAAAAGCAGGAGCTAACTACGGATGGCCAGTCACATCACACGGTAAGGAGTATTGGGGCCCTATCAGCGTTGGCGAATCTGAAACCAAAGAAGGCATAGAAGCGCCTAAAAAGGTCTATGTTCCTTCAATCGCTCCGGGCAGTTTGATCGTCTACCAAGGTAACAAGTACCCAGAATTACAAGGCAAGCTGTTGGCAGGGGCACTAAAACTTACCCACATCAATATCGTCACAGTTAACGGGCAAGGTGAGGCAATCGAGGAAGAACGCATTTTAGAGGACTTAGGCGAAAGGATAAGAGACATCGAAACTTCACCAAACGGAGACATCTTCTTCAGCACCGATAATGGTAATCTATACCGCTTGAAAAAGTAGTGGCGACACCGATACAAACAGACGATATTTGATAATGATTTTATAAATAAAGCCGTTAAATACAGGCCCTCAAGTCAATTTAACGGCTTTCTTATCACAAAGTAGAATGTGCCAAAACAGTGCAACCACTCTAATTTTGTCATCAAATTCACCTAGGTTTTTCACAAAAACGACAAGAAATCACCATACAACTGTAACTCCATGATATTTAAGGAATGCAAAGTTTGACTACCCCCAAGTTTCTGCAACCTTTCACTATGGATTCGATTGACTATCCCCTGATTTGATTTAGACTCCATTTCGGCTAGAAAGAAAGTTCTTTGTATATAAACATTTCGTTGGATTACTAGTAACCCCGTTGTGTTGTACGCAATAGCAATAAACTTTTCCACGCTATCAGTGCCACAATTGGCTCACTATAAAAATTAATTTTAGGGATAACATCATGTCTAACACAGTTACTGGTACAGTAAAATGGTTCAACGAAACTAAAGGCTTCGGTTTCATTCAACAAGAAAACGGTCCAGACGTATTCGCACACTTCTCTGCAATCACTGGCGAAGGTTTCAAAACTCTTGCTGAAGGCCAAAAAGTTGAGTTCGTAGTATCTCAAGGTCAAAAAGGCCCACAAGCTGACAGCATCAAAGTACTTTAATTTAGTATTTTAAAGCTTTCTAAAAATAGCCAGCCTCTGCTGGCTATTTTTTTACCCGCTATTCAGAGATTTAAGGTAATATTCCCCTTCACTATTTCTACCTAAGACACCCTCTCAATGGCTCTTAAACCGACAATCTATAAGTTTCACTAAAATACGCCACTCCCCGCCCTACCTAGCACCAGCCACATACACCATTACTTTCAAACACTTAATACAAATAACAACCTAGAAGAACTTTAATAAACTGCTATAATCTCGGAACCTTGGTACACCTTTTGTACCCCTCAAATCACCCTTTTGGTACACCTCAGAGGCACACGTTCATGGCATCTTATAGTATTGAAAAGCGAACTCTAGCGAGCGGTGAATCTCGCTACAAAGCCACTGTTACCGTGAAACACCGGAGCAAGATTGCTCAACGTTTCTCCAAAACTCATAAGAAGAAAACGCTCGCTACTGCCTGGGCAAAAAATGAAGTCCGAAAGATAGAAGAAGGTGAAACTCAAGACCGTTCTGTACCCATTGGCCAGCTGCTAGACATGTTCATTGAAAACAAAAATCTCTGGGACAATACTGGCCGATCTAAACAAACCGTATTAAAAATGCTCCGTGATTGTGACATCGCTAAAATCTATTCCGATGAGCTAACAACTAAAGACTTGATTGAGCACTGCCAAAATAGATGCAGTACGGGAACCAAGCCCTCTACCGTCTATTCCGACATTTATTTTTTACGTTCAGTATTCAAACGAGCTAAACCTGTATTCAACGTTGCCGCGAACGTGAACACATTCTTAGAAGCAACACCTATTCTGTATGAAATGAAGCTCATCGGTAAATCAGAGAAACGAACAAGGCGCCCTACCACCGATGAAATAGACCTATTGAAAGAAGCACTAGAAGAACGCGAGCAACGCAGGGAAAACAAAATCCCCTACTCTATGCTTCTAGACTTCAGCATCCTGAGCTGTATGCGAGTAAGTGAAGTGTGTGGTATTCGTTGGGAAGACTTAAACGAAGAACTTAGAACAGTGATCGTACGTGACCGAAAAGACCCACGTAAGAAAGAAGGCAACCACATGGTCGTTCCTCTACTCGGTGAAGCATTCGATATTGTAATGAAGCAAGAGCGTAAGGGAGAGTTGATATTTCCTTACAACCCACGCTCAGTTGGTCGAGGCTTTGTCGAAGTATGTCAAAAAGTTGGGATTGATAACCTGCGCTATCATGACCTACGCCGTGAAGGTGCAAGCCGCTTGTTTGAGAAAGGCTTTACGATTGAGGAAGTGGCTCAAGTAACGGGCCATAGGAACCTAAATACCTTGTGGCAGGTTTATACTCAGCTATTCCCACATAAATTACACGAACGTAAGATATGAAAAAAGCCGCTAAAAAGCGGCTTTTTATCATGAGTCGGTCGGAGCGGCGCCCGCAGCCTTATAATTGAATATAAATTCATTACAAGTCACTGAACAAGTTGCTGCAAGTCAATAATATATCGTCTCACAACTTGAACCACGCTCTGCACGTCTAGGGTAACTGTGCTTTTACTACTATGCCTAGCCTTCAAATGGTTACCTCAGGCTGACAAATCGTCTTTAAACGACCTGAGATAATCATAGATAAAATCAGTTCTAGTGTCAACCACATCATATTGCTAGAATGTATCGTTCTTAATTTTGCTGAAGAAAAACAATGACTACCGATACCTTTACTAAAACTGGTGATACACCTTTCGACTATTGGTTAATCAATAGTAATAAAGATTGGGCTGTCATTCCAGCAGGAACTATAGAAGGTTTTGATGAAGATCTACCCATTCGCCTTCAGGTGGGTAATAAAGGGTTTGGTCAAAAACACATCGAGTTTCGCCATGGTCACTGGTTAAAAAAGATTAAGAAAACAGTTCAAGAGGCACTTTCTACAAAGCTAGGTCAAAGTGGTAATATTTTTACGACTGAAGAAGATAACAAGCTCAAAATTATGATGCGTGTTAGCCCAGATTCTCTGCTCATCATCCGCTACGTCCCAAACAAACAAGGTAACTTCTTCACTGTGGTTTCTCTTTACTACAAGAATGAACGTGTTGACGGTGAGCATGTGGGCCGTTATGAATCGAAATTTAAATGCTAAAAAGGAGCCAATTGGCTCCTTTTTGTTTATCCAGCTAAGCTTTGGGCATAGAAACTAGCAAGCATTAAGGTGATAGAAACAGCAAGTAACACAAAAAGCCAAACTAAAATATAAAGATTTCGTCTCTTAGAAATGAAGCGATTGTTTTGTTTAAAGTACTTATCATTATTCAGAATGTTTTTCATGTCTTCGACCGTTAACACATTCTCATACGCCTTCTTCGATTGCTCATACATATCTCCAAACCTTTTTTGATCTTGAAATGATTCAACCAAAGCAAAACCAAATAAACTTGTAAACACAAATAAAGCCAGACCAATCACTAAAACAAATACATCCGAGCCAATAAAAGCAAATAAATCAGAATAGCTATAACTCTCACTGCTTTTCGAAAAGATCCTAAACAAGATGGTTGAAATTGCGAAGGTCGCGACACCAAACACACCCGTCTTAATTGAGTTTGCAACTTTCTCAGCAGCTTCCCCCGCTTTCTGTGCCGTCACTTGCATTTGGTCAGCTAACTTACTCGTAGCATCAATATAACTCTTCACGTCATCTTTCTGTGAAAGGATAAAGCTTGAATACGCTGAAGCTAAAACAGGCTCATTCACGCTCAATAAATCATCAACATGTAAAGGAATAATATTACGGGTTACACCAAGCTTATCTACTGAACTACCTTCATACACCCACTTATACAATGACCATAAATATCTAGCATCAATATTTACTAAAGCTGCAAAATCATAAGAACCTGAAATGTCTTTTAAGCCTTTAAGCTGATACTCGATTGACTTACTATTTATTGAAGTTAGGTTAGCAAAAAAACTTATTAGGTAAGCATTCAATAGACCATTAAATACACTAGCAATAGCCTTTAGCTCTTTAGGATCACTCACTAACAACTTGAAGTGCCCAGGCAAAAATGGCCACTCCGATGCATTAGAAAAATGACCTAAAGTTCCTCGAATTCGCTTTGATTCATCAGCATCAGTTTTATTAAATTTGGGGTTAAATGAGTTAACTGAAAATTGACTCTTAGGTACAAAATAGAAAAACTCCGAATGAGACAAAGACTCGAAGTCACCTAAAAGAGCTACCCCACGAGCATCTCTCCGACCATAACGAGTAACGATCTCACCATGAACTTGCTCTAGAGACTTTCCTTTTAGATACGCTGACAGTGAATCAATTGAATAAACCTGGTCGACCAATAACCCAGGTTTTGGCTCAGCTGTCGACTTGAATATAGATAGGGAAAAAGAAAGTACCTCTTCACCCTCTAACTTTTCTATCTCATCACGTAAATCACCAAAGCGTTCTTCAAGGATAACTTCAGGTGTTGTATTCGAGAACTCTATAGAATCATCCAGGTCATGGAAAACTTTTATCGTAAATCGGTCTTGATGCTTTCGGTATTTTTGAAGAAAACTAGCCAACGAATCAACATCACTTTCAAATAAGTTAGCTAGTTTGCAAGATGCAGAGAAGTGAGTGAGAGATTCAGTGATACCTTCCCACTCTTGAACTGGTTTTGCCCAAATACTTCTAACATCATCTAACATGATTACTCTTCTTTCCTGAAATGCTCGAAACCTTCGTCAGAGAAGATGATTACACCCTTTCGGCCGTGTTCTTCATGAGGCAAAATAATTTCATCTAAATTATCAATACCGTATTTCAAACTTAATTCAATTTTGTCTGTCAAATTAATCACAGTGTTCTTCTTTGCCTTCACATCTGTCATGTTAATTTGAAAGTGAGGGTCAAATGCGTGCTTCCCTTTTTTCTTAGCGGGGAGCTTTAGCAACTCATCTGCAAAGTCTTTTGCCACAAAGTGTTTATCTAATGCTTTGTGCTGACCAAAGACAGTCTCAACCAACTCATTATAAACAACGGTTTGACCGTGGTTGTTTCTTAGGTAGGTGATCAAGTGATTACGTAACGCTGTATAATCTGATTTAAAACCGTCTCGTTTTACTTTCTTGAGAGCACCATCAATCGCATTAAATGCATTGGCTGTATTTACATTATCAGATCTTACTGGATATACATCCAGAAATTTTATCCAAAAAGCATTGGCTCTTGATACAAACAAGCTAGCGGGCTTACCTGACTCAAAGCGAATAAGTGCTGTATTTAGAGCTTTTTTCTCTGTGGGTAGACCATATTGATGTTCGAAATCTACAACACTCGCGAACTCTTCTTGCTCCATTTTAACTAACACTAGGATATCAACGTTAGCTTCAGGTGGTTTGCAGTGAATAAGCAGTAAGCTACCTGGCGTAACCTTTTTATCGAGATGCTCGATTCGCTTTTGTGATACTTGTTGAGCATCCAAAAGGCTAGCAGAAAACTCTTCACATAACGCCTGCCAATGAGGCGCGTGTTCAATATACTTAAGAAACTCTAGTTCAACTGAAGATCCTTCATTAAAAATGAACTCTTGAGTATTCTCATTATCCTGAGTATGTGTAACTGCCAATTTAGCAAAGTCTTGAAAATTAGCACTAGAGTTAACATTACCCACAAACTTTTTGTACTCACCAGTTTCAATGAACAGGTGATAACAACTTGTATTCATATATTTCATTAACTAGCAATCCACATTTATTACTATAACTATCAATAAAAAAGGCACCCCGTAGGGTGCCTTCGCTTTTCTATATCACCGCCTTCATGACGGTGGTAACAACTTTCCCGATTACCGCGAACTCGTTGAGTTTCTCCTCATTCACGATAAACGAATCATATTCTTCTTTGTTGTCTGAGATGACGTTATAGCCCTCGGCCATGATGTCGTACTTCAGGCGCTTTATGTAAACATGCTTACCAATGCGAACAACATAGACACCGTGCTTTACTGGGTGATCGAGTTCTCGGGTATCGACTAATACTTCATCGCCGTCACTCAAAGTGTCTTCCATTGAGTCACCTTGGCAAGTAATGATACGAGCAGTCTCTTCGTTTAGCCCGAAACGATGTAGCCACTGACAGGGAACAAATTCAGTTCGTATTTGATATTCAGCTGTATTCTCTGCTCCCCAACCACAAGCAGCATAAACGTTATAGACAGGAACTGGACACATGTCTAATTGGTGAATCAATCGTGATTCAGCGATATTAGGCATGTGAATCAATTTGCCTTCACCCACCAACAACTCCAGATTTTTTTTGGCTTCAGAAATCGCTAGATACTCAGCACGAGCTTCTTCAGAAGCTTCCTTCCTCGCTTGTACTGTTATGTTTTTTAGTTTCTTCTCAGCTGCTCTCTTAAGAGTTGGGTCGATTTCACTAAATGAAGGTTCTCCTAAACTCAATAGTGCTTCCGCTTCACCTTCATCGGTCACATATTTTTGAACCAGTTGGTTTTTTACATCAATATGAAAATTAGAAATATGGTACTCAAAAGCTCGTCCATTTCCTGACGCCTTTCTTTTCAACCAATTGTTTCTTCTAGCTTTTTGGCTAATACCCACAATGGTATTAGGCATCCCTTCCAAGCCTAACAACTCAGAACTAACAAACCACTCTTTCATAAACCCTAATAAACCACTTGACGACAAACCAATTGGATCGTTTAATTAACCCCAACAAACCACTTTAAACCAGAGTTACTAAACTGCGATAAACCACTTAGAACGCAGATAGTGATTCAAATGAAACTATAACACGTCAATCTGTTAGAGAAAATGAGGATAACTATATGAGCATGGATATTCACTACGGGCTTCAAGCAATGTTTGGTAAGCCGATTGTCCAATTAAGCGAAGTTTCAGAAGCATTTTTCGGAATGAAGTATGCGACGGCTAAAGCCAAGGTTAGCAGCCATGAATTCCCTATTCCTGCTTTCCGTCTTCACGAAGAAAGTGAAGCTAATAAAGGTACAAAAGTTCCGTTGTTGATTCGAGTTAACGACCTTGCTGATTACGTTGTAAGAAAACATGAGGAAGAGAGAGCAAGGATGGAATCCATCTACGGAAAGTTTCATCGTCATTAATAGCCACCTTCGAAGCTAACCACTTTTCTTATGTTTCATAGTGAGTATCAGACATGGAAGTGAACCAGACAATGTGCGTCTTTTTAGCGGATGTACAAGAACAGTACAACGAGGCATGCAGCTTGTTCCGAGCGCGACACCGTAACGAGCTAACAGACATAGCAAAAGCCTGTGGCATTCGTTCAAACATGTTGCGTAACAAGCTGAATATCGAGCAACCGCACGTACTTTCTTTACCTGAAATGATGGCAGTTTCTAAAGCTACGGATGACTACGTAATTTTAGAAGTTGTACTTCGCCAGTTAGGGCTAGTGACCGCTCATATTCCTGAAGGTGAAAGAGAAACGTTTATTAAACGTGCTCTAGACAACTCTGTGATTGCTGGAGAGATCTCTCAGCTTGCGTTAGACACGGCAGGTAAAAGAGCCCTACCTCGCTCAACTCGCAACTCAGTTATCAAAACGGCACAAGCTGGCATTAGCAACTTGGTGCTACTCATCAACGACCTAGAAGACCGCACAAGTGGTGCACACCCTTTCTTATGTATGGGTGTGGACTTGCTAGCCAACGGTGCGCCTTTACCCGGTCTTACTTAATTACGGGGTGTAATTATGAAAAAACAATTTATCGCGATTCAAATCAACTCATTAGAAGAAGCACTCAACATCGAGAATGTTGCGGCACTCACTATCACCAAATATCAAGAGAACGAAGTGGAAGGCCAAGAGCAGCTTCAGAATAACTTGATCGCAATGTGGCGTGGCATTCACAAGCAAGCGGGTGATGCTCTCGACCAGTTCAAGGTTTGCCAGAAGGAATCAGTATGAAAACTCTACTCAAAACCATCACTTCAGGTGAAGACAAGATTTATGTCTACGAGGCTGGATATGTCGAAGGCGTGAAAGCTGCTGAAGCCTATTTAGCAGGCCCTGACGGATGGGGAGCTTCTATGTACTTCCCTTTGTATAAGGTCGAAGACTTCGCTCAAAACCAAACTCAAATTGCCAAGTTCCTTGAACTTGCCAAAGAGAAACTCGGGATGGATGCAGAACCATGCAATACGTACCTCACCAATAACTAATTTTTTAGGAGCGATAACGTCATGAGTAATCTCGAAAATCACCTCTTTGAGCAATCATTTGAACTCATTGCACAGCGCTTTAGTTTAAGTAGCACAGAACAACAGCATGAATTGCTATGCCAATTAGATGCTATTGCTAAGAAGCAAACACCCATTGAAACACACCGCTCTCAAGCTGACGTATTAGCCGATATTAGAAATGCAATGGACGGTGAACGTGCTCGTTTGTTTTTCGGGCATTCATTTCCTAGTTGGTATCGCAACGGTTCGATCGAACAAGTTTCACAGCTTCACCACTGGACGAGCTTAGATATGGGTAACCGCCACCTGTTTCTTGAAATGCTTGGTCTACGTGACCTAGGCCACTTTGATGATGAAGCGTTATATCAATTCGAACAGTTTTGTTTGTCAGCTGTGGGGACGAAGTGATGCTGAGTTATATAGCGGTAACCTTGAACAGTGGCGGTGGTGTGGTTCGTGATGATGAAACTAGCGAAGTTAAGAATTTTCTTATCGGTGAGTTTGATTCACCAGAGCCAGCAATCGAAGCGGCTTGTGAGCATTTCAACTGTCAGCACGTCATGAATGGCGTGATCATAAAAGGCAATCACACTGGCGGTCACATGATTATGGACACACAGGAGTTTAGCGAATTATGAGTTTTTACAAGCAAGCGCAAAAACAAGCAGTAGCAATAAAAATTGGTGAACGCTTCTTCTGTGGTTTTGGGAAGAAGCAGCGAGTTCAAACAGCTTGGAGCCTTGCAGGGGCAAGCCTGTATTTGAGTGTCTATGACGACAAGGTAAAAGAGATTCTCACTACGTTAGAAGAAAAGAAGAAGAAACCCGAAGTGATATTTGTGGAGGTGGCAGCATGAGTGACGTGACTTTTAGACCTGCAAAATCGACGGCTGACTTGCCTATCACTTCTCCAATACATAAGCCCTGCCCTGATATGGCGGGAATGGAGAACCCAGATCCAAAGAAACGAGAGCGAGCGCGCTTTTTAGTGTCGAAGTTGCGCGAAAAACACGGCATTAAAAAGCGTGTTAAAGGCAACTCTCAGCCAATGAATTATGTGTGTAGTGAAAAAGGGTGTGTTGACCCTTGGGGCTCGGTAAGTAATGCGAATCCAGGGAATGTGAAGCAGTAAGCGATGAAGATTGAAACTCTGTACCATGTGGCCGGAGCCGTCCGGCCTATTGATGAAGTTAAAATTGCTAATGCCAGCTATGAAGCTGGTTTTTTAGGTTCCAAAATTCCTCACTACACAGAATACGAACAACAATTGCTCGATTCTGGCGTAGTTAAATATCTTCCTGTTTACGACCGTGTTTTTAATCAACAATCAAAACACGTTACAGATGTTAAGTTGGCAACTGAACATTTCAAAAGGCTAAATTCAAACTCCAAACCCGACCGCGAAGCGGCGGCCGAAAGGCCGGAGACACTAGGCTTGTCCAAGGGCGCAAAAGTCCGACACAAGAAAAAGCTTTTAAAGTTGGCTCGAATCAACAAGCGTGTGAAGGTTATTGGGCAGCCCATTGGCACCAAGACAGAACTTGATAGCCGAATGGGCCATGAAAGCTTTGATGCGTTATACGCAAGTACAGAGCGAAATACCGCGCGAGTTTTACCACTGAAGCATGAGAAAAGGCCCCCTTTCGAGAGGAAGCTCTCCCCTATCTCTCTTCAACTGCAAAAACGAGACTGGTCTGGGCAAATGCGCGCTCAAATTGTTACCCAGACGCCAGCAGGAAAGGCACCCGAAGCTAATTCGGGTACTCGTTATACGGAAAAGCTAACACCAAAGAGCGTTTCTAACATGTTCGAGAGTGGTGCGTATGTTGCTCAATGTCACGAAGGGTTTACTACTTTTCTGACTTTGACTTTTACACCGGCACAACGTCACGCTATTTTTGGCGCAATGGACGAAGGCATCGATGCTGACGGCCCATTTACTCCAGTAGAGTTTGAACGAGATACCGGTGATCTTGTTCCTGGCAAAGACGGCCTGTATACACAGTTACCCAAACAACCATTCAAAATCATTAAACCACTCGATACCAGTATTGGGCGCGAAACTTCCCGCTTTCTCGATGGCAGCAAAAAAATGTTTCACCGAGGTTGGTACACGGAAGATGGTGATTACGTTCCTGGACAGTTCAAAGCGAAGCCTTCACCCTTTGGCCCTGATAGAGAAAAAGCAGATTTTCATTATATGTGGGTAGCAGAAAGCCCAATGAATGAAGATGGCGAACCCAACCCACACGTTCACCTGTTGTTGAAGTGGACTGTCGATAAAAAGCATTTCAAAGACTGGGCTAAACGCTTGGAATCGCTATGGGGTCATGGCATGGCTCACATCGAAAGAATTAGACAGCCGAAAGCAGCCAGTACTTATCTCATCAAAGCGGTGGGCTACGCGGCCAAAGGCAATAACGCTGACCAAGGTTTGATTAAGGGTAATCGTTACAGCATAGCGAAAGTCTCACGCGCACCAAGTTGGGAAACTCTCGCATCATTCGAAGCTGACAATATCACTGCTGTTATCCGTGAATTGGGTTACAAGCTTGAGCAATGGAAAAAGCCTTTGCTGCGAACTATCTCACGTATTAATAAGCAAAAAGCTCAAACCGTGAAAGCATCGAGTATCGCCAAGCAACAAGGCAAGCCTGAAGATCACCTAAAAAAACTGCAGTCGCGAATTATTCGCTTAGAACATGCGGCCAAGAAAACTACGCAAGAAATGAAGTCACGCCAAATGCATGCTTCTAGTGGTAACCGGTTCTCGATAACTTTTGACGGCGACGAAGCCAAAGCACGAATGGATAACTTCTTGATGTGGGCAGCTGGGGCTAGAGGCTGGTCGATGAATTGCCGTGACATCGATTGTAGCGATTTAAAGCAAGAAGCAGATGAAACTTATCAAGCGCAATATCACCACTTCTTAGAACGGCGGGCTTATTGGCGATCGGTTCTTGGCGAACCTTACATACCCGAAGAACCCGATGAGGATGAAGTGAGTTATTGGCAAAGTGCCAAAGCGGATTATTTAGAAGGGAGATTACATTAATGCTAGTGACATGCCCAAAATGTGAAAGCAAAACTCGTATTGCGACCTCACGTTCCATCAGTTCAGAAACACGAGAGCTGTACTGCCAATGTTTAAACCTGAATTGCGGGAAAGTGTTTGTAGCGCATACCTCGTTCTCGCACTTCATTGAACCAACGGGTCAGAAGCCAAGCTCAGAGCTACAGCCCGAGTTGTGCAAAGGTGATGTGAACCAGATTGATATCTTTGAAGCGGAACAACCAAGCGCTTAAAACAGAAGTCTAGACTACGGATATTTTGAATAAATGAACCTTATTCCTAAAAAACGCCTTGATGCTTTGCTTGAAGTGATCTCAAAAAGAGATATGCCAGAACAAACTCGCAAAGCCGTGAAGCTGGTGTTCGAGTCTGGTTATTCTTACGAGCTGGCTTCACTAAGAACTGGTGTATCAAGCAAGCGCGTTTCATTGGCCGTGCGCAAGCTGAACCAAATGGATGAGATTTTACTTAAGGGGTATCGGATGAAATTATAAAAGCTTCAGCTTCCGAAGTAGGCGCAGCAGTGCATATAAACATTGCTTTTCCTCTCTAGACCAGACACTATAAAATATAATTATTTCTGTTAAATTAAGGTTTTATATGAGATTTGAATTTCGTAGTAATGACGACGTAATTGAAATGCTGCTAGATGGTAACGTGATATATAATCAAAAAAAAAGGGGGGAACAAAGTTCAATAGATTATATAAACGACCCTAGTACTGATTTAATTAACACCTTAATCTCGTTCAAAGTAAAAGAAATACCCTATCCGTTACATTTAGAAATGTACGAGCGAATTAACGATATCATGATGTTTAACTTTGAAAAGGACACTGAGGATTTAAGTATTCGAGTTTCTTACGATATAAACTTAGAAGAGTGGGCTTTCCCTTTTACAATCCATACATTCCTAGCTCCATTCCATAGTAAACTTCAGGATTTGGGATTAAAAACAACCCAAGAGCCCATTGATGATAACATGTCTTACACCACAATTTCCCTCAATTTACATAGTGAACAGGAGATCCGAAAGACACTAGAAGACGTCTCACTAAAAGTAAGCTCGACTGCAAATGCTATCTTAGATGATTTAAGTAGACAATCCTTCGGAAAACATGTTCTAAAAGCATTTAGGTTCCCTC
>NZ_PIGD01000019.1:0-90200 GCF_003050085.1 Vibrio sp. 10N.286.48.B8
TCATGAACAAATGTGACATGGTTGATGACGAAGAGCTACTTGAGCTAGTTGAGATGGAAGTTCGTGAACTTCTTTCTGAATACGACTTCCCAGGTGATGACCTACCAGTTATCCAAGGTTCTGCACTTGGCGCACTAAACGGCGAGAAGCAGTGGGAAGACAAGATCGTTGAGCTTGCAGAAGCACTAGATTCTTACATTCCTGAGCCAGAGCGTGCAGTTGACCAACCGTTCCTACTACCAATTGAAGATGTATTCTCAATCCAAGGTCGTGGTACTGTTGTAACTGGTCGTATCGAGCGCGGTATCCTACGTGTAGGTGACGAAGTAGAAATCGTTGGTATCAAAGAGACTACTCTTACTACTTGTACTGGTGTTGAAATGTTCCGTAAACTGCTTGACGAAGGTCGTGCAGGTGAGAACGTTGGTGCACTTCTACGTGGTACTAAGCGTGATGACGTTGAACGTGGTCAAGTACTTTCTGCGAAAGGTTCTATCAACCCACACACTAAGTTTGAGTCTGAAGTATACGTACTTTCTAAAGACGAAGGCGGCCGTCACACTCCTTTCTTCAAAGGTTACCGTCCACAGTTCTACTTCCGTACAACTGACGTAACAGGCGACATCACTCTACCAGAAGGCGTAGAAATGGTAATGCCAGGTGACAACGTTCAAATGACTGTTGAGCTAATCGCTCCAATCGCAATGGACGAAGGTCTACGTTTCGCAATCCGCGAAGGTGGCCGTACAGTTGGTGCTGGTGTTGTAGCTAAAATCTTCGCTTAATAGCATTTAGATTTTGCACACTCTTCATTGGAAGAGCACGCATCTGAAAAAGGGGAGCTTCGGCTTCCCTTTTGTTTTCTCTAAAGAAATATCACCTTCCATCTATCTTCTTCTCTCTCGATACAAAACCAACTTCCAATAAATTCCGATTATTTTTCCAACACTACTTGCATACTAAAGTGTGATCTGTATAATGCATCGCACTGGCTAACGCTGGTTGTGAACCAATGAGCACTGAGGAGTAGGTCTTACCTAGTAATGTATACTCAGCTTATGTTCGCGGTTAATAAAAATAGTAAACTTTTTGTTTGCTTCAAAAGTTAACTGACAATGCGTCCTAATTTTGGATGCTACGGTTTCACATAAATCAATCGGCATTCTCTCGTTTTATCGGGTTTGAGTGGCGATATTGTTTGTGTAATTTTTAATAATTGGAGCTCTGTCTCATGCAGAACCAACGTATTCGTATCCGCCTTAAAGCGTTTGATTACAAGCTAATCGATGCTTCAACTGCGGAAATCGTTGAAACAGCAAAACGTACTGGCGCACAGGTTCGTGGTCCTATTCCACTTCCTACTCGTAAAGAGCGTTTCACTGTTCTTACCTCTCCACACGTCAACAAAGATGCACGTGATCAGTACGAAATCCGTACTCACAAGCGTTTGATCGACATCGTTGAGCCAACAGATAAAACTGTTGATGCTCTAATGCGTCTTGATCTTGCAGCTGGCGTTGATGTTCAAATCAGCCTAGGTTAAGGGAGATAAGAATAATGATTGGTCTAGTCGGACGTAAAGTGGGTATGACCCGCGTATTTACTGAAGAAGGCGTTTCTATCCCAGTAACTGTTGTTGAGGTTGAAGCGAACCGTATTTCTCAAGTTAAAACTCTTGAGACAGACGGCTACGCAGCAATCCAAGTAACTACTGGTGCTAAGAAAGCTAACCGTGTAACTAAACCTGAAGCTGGTCACTTCGCGAAAGCGGGTGTAGAAGCAGGTCGCGGTCTTTGGGAATTCCGTTTAGAAAACGGCGAAGAGTTTGAAGTTGGCGCTGAGCTAAACGTAGAACTTTTCAACGAAATTAAAAAAGTAGACGTTACTGGTACATCTAAAGGTAAAGGCTTCCAAGGCGCTATCAAGCGTTGGAACTTCTCTACTCAAGATATGACTCACGGTAACTCTTTGTCTCACCGCGCACCGGGTTCAATTGGCCAATGTCAAACTCCAGGCCGCGTGTTTAAAGGCAAGAAAATGGCAGGTCACATGGGTGCTGAGCGTGTAACGACTCAAAACCTAGAGATCGTACGTGTTGACGCTGAGCGCAATCTACTCCTTATTAAAGGTGCAGTACCGGGCTCAACAGGCGGAAACGTGATCGTAAAACCTGCTGTTAAAGCATAACGTCTAGGAGTAAGTAATGGAATTGATGGTTAAAGGTGCTGATGCACTAACTGTTTCCGAGACTACTTTCGGACGTGACTTCAACGAAGCTCTTGTACACCAAGTAGTTGTTGCATATGCAGCAGGTGCTCGTCAAGGTACTCGTGCTCAAAAGACTCGTTCTGAAGTATCTGGCGGTGGCGCTAAGCCATGGCGTCAAAAAGGTACTGGCCGCGCACGTGCTGGTACAATTCGTAGCCCAATCTGGCGTACAGGTGGTGTTACTTTTGCTGCGAAACCACAAGATCACAGCCAAAAAGTAAACAAAAAAATGTACCGCGGTGCTATGAAGAGCATTCTTTCTGAGCTAGTTCGTCAAGAGCGTTTAATCGTTGTTGATAACTTCTCTGTAGAAGCACCAAAAACAAAAGAACTTGTAGCTAAGCTTAAAGAGCTTGAGCTAAGCGACGTTCTGATTGTGACTGGCGAAGTAGATGAAAATCTATTCTTAGCTGCTCGTAACCTATACAAAGTAGATGCACGTGATGTTGCTGGTGTTGATCCAGTATCACTAATCGCTTTCGACAAGGTTCTAATGACTGCTGACGCAGTTAAGCAAGTTGAGGAGATGCTAGCATGATCACTGAAGAGCGTATCTTAAAAGTTCTACGTGCTCCGCACATCTCTGAAAAAGCAACTATGGCAGCTGAGAAAGCGAACACTATCGTTTTCAAAGTAGCTAAAGATGCAACTAAGAAAGAGATCAAAGCAGCTGTAGAAAAGCTATTTGAAGTTGAAGTTAAGTCTGTAAATACTCTTGTATTAAAGGGTAAGACCAAACGTCAAGGTATGCGTGAAGGCCGTCGTTCAGACGTGAAAAAAGCCTACGTTACTTTGAAAGAAGGTCAAGATCTTGACTTCGTTGGCGGCGCGGAATAACAGGAGTAGTAAAAATGGCTATTGTTAAATGTAAGCCGACTTCCCCTGGTCGTCGTCACGTCGTTAAAGTTGTTAACGCTGACCTACACAAGGGTAAGCCATACGCACCACTTCTAGAGAAAAACTCTAAGAACGGTGGTCGTAACAACAACGGTCGTATTACAGTACGTCACATCGGTGGTGGTCATAAGCACCATTACCGTGTAATTGACTTCAAACGTACTAAAGATGGCATCCCAGCGAAAGTTGAGCGTCTAGAATACGATCCAAACCGTAGTGCTAACATCGCTCTAGTTCTGTACGCAGACGGTGAGCGTCGTTACATCATTGCACCTAAAGGTGTTAACGCAGGCGACCAGATTCAATCTGGCGTAGATGCTGCAATCAAAGCAGGTAACACTCTGCCGATGCGCAACATCCCAGTAGGTTCTACTGTACACTGTGTTGAACTTAAGCCTGGTAAAGGTGCTCAACTAGCTCGTTCGGCTGGTGCTTATGCTCAAATCATCGCTCGCGATGGTGCATACGTAACTATCCGTCTACGTTCTGGTGAGATGCGCAAAGTACTTTCTGAAGGTCGTGCAACGATCGGTGAAGTTGGTAACTCTGAGCATATGCTACGTGAACTTGGTAAAGCTGGTGCTTCACGCTGGCGCGGCGTACGTCCAACCGTACGTGGTGTAGTAATGAACCCGGTGGATCACCCACATGGTGGTGGTGAAGGCCGCACATCTGGTGGTCGTCACCCAGTTTCTCCTTGGGGCGTTCCTACTAAGGGCTTCAAGACTCGTAAGAACAAGCGCACTGACAAGTACATCGTACGTCGTCGCACTAAATAATTTATAAAGAGGAATCGCCATGCCACGTTCTCTCAAGAAAGGTCCTTTTATTGACCTACACTTGCTGAAGAAGGTAGAGAAAGCGGTGGAAAGCGGAGACAAAAAGCCTATTAAGACTTGGTCCCGTCGCTCAATGATCATCCCAACAATGATTGGTTTGACCATCGCTGTCCATAATGGTCGTCAGCACGTTCCAGTTTTCGTTACCGAAGAAATGATCGGTCACAAACTGGGCGAATTTGCACCAACTCGTACTTATCGCGGTCATGCTGCAGATAAGAAAGCTAAGAAGAAATAAGGAGTAGATGATGGAAGCTTTAGCTAAACATAACTTTGCTCGTATTTCTCCACAGAAAGCTCGCTTAGTTGCAGACCAAATTCGCGGTAAGTCGGTAGACCAAGCTCTAGAAATTCTAACTTTCAGCAACAAAAAAGCTGCTGTATTAGTTAAGAAGGTTCTTGAGTCAGCTATCGCTAACGCGGAACATAACGAAGGTGCAGATATCGACGATCTAAATGTCGCTAAAATCTTCGTAGATGAGGGCCCTATCATGAAGCGTATTATGCCTCGTGCTAAAGGTCGTGCGGATCGTATCTTGAAGCGTTCAAGCCACATCACTATTGTTGTAGCAGATCGCTAAAGACTAGGAGAGTAAGCAATGGGTCAGAAAGTACATCCTAATGGTATTCGTCTTGGCATCGTTAAGCCTTGGAATGCTACATGGTTTGCTAATACCAACGAATTCGCTGACAACCTAGACGGCGACTTCAAGGTACGTCAGTTCCTTACAAAGGAACTACAAAAAGCATCATTATCTCGTATCGTTATCGAGCGTCCAGCTAAGAGCATCCGTGTGACTATTCACACTGCTCGTCCTGGCGTTGTTATCGGTAAGAAAGGTGAAGACGTAGAGAAGCTACGCGCAGCTGTAGCTAAAATCGCAGGTGTACCAGCGCAAATTAATATCGCTGAAGTACGTAAACCTGAGCTAGATGGTCAGCTTGTAGCTGATAGCATCGCGTCTCAACTAGAGCGTCGTGTTATGTTCCGTCGTGCAATGAAGCGTGCGGTACAAAATGCTATGCGTCTAGGCGCTAAAGGCATCAAAGTACAAGTAGGCGGCCGTCTTGGCGGTGCTGAAATCGCACGTTCTGAGTGGTACCGTGAAGGCCGTGTGCCTCTACACACTCTACGTGCAGACATTGATTACGCAACTTCTTCGGCTCACACTCAATACGGTGTGATCGGCATTAAAGTTTGGATCTTCAAAGGTGAGATTCTAGGCGGTATGCCAGCTGCTAACGCAGTAGAGCCAAAAGGCGATAAGCCTAAGAAGCAGCGTAAAGGCCGTAAGTAAGGAGTCGAACGATGCTACAACCAAAACGTACTAAGTTCCGCAAGGTTATGACTGGTCGTAACCGTGGTCTAGCTAAAGGTACTGAAGTAAGCTTCGGCGAATTCGGTCTTAAAGCTGTTGGCCGTGGTCGTCTGACTGCACGTCAAATCGAAGCGGCACGTCGTGCTATGACACGTCACATTAAGCGTCAAGGTCAAATCTGGATCCGTGTATTCCCAGACAAGCCGATTACTGAAAAGCCTCTTGAAGTTCGTCAAGGTAAAGGTAAAGGTTCAGTTGCGTACTGGGTTGCTCAAATCCAACCAGGCAAAGTTATGTACGAGATGAATGGCGTACCTGAAGAGTTGGCACGTGAAGCGTTCCGCCTAGCGGCACGTAAACTGCCTGTTAAAACTACTTTTGTAACTAAGCAGGTGATGTGATGAAAGCACAAGATCTACGCGAAAAGAACGTTGAAGAGCTTAACGCTGAGCTATTGAATTTGCTACGTGAACAGTTCAACTTGCGCATGCAAGCTGCAACTGGTCAACTACAGCAAACTCATACTCTAAAAGCTGTACGCCGTGACATCGCACGTGTGAAAACTGTTTTGACTGAAAAGGCAGGCGCATAATGAGCGAAACTAACCGCATCCAGCAAGGCCGTGTAGTAAGCGACAAGATGGACAAGTCTATCGTTGTTGCTATTGAACGCACTGTAAAACACCCAATTTACGGTAAATTCATCAAACGCACGACTAAAGTACACGCACACGACGAAGACAACACTTGTGGCCTAGGCGACAAAGTTGAAATCGCTGAGTGTCGTCCTCTGTCTAAGACTAAGTCTTGGACATTGGTTAAAGTTCTAGAAAAAGCGAAGATTTAATCTTTGTAATTCTATAACTTATAAGCGGCTCCAAATAATTTTTTGGAGCCGCTTGTTTTTTGTCTACCCAATTTAAAAAAAGGGTGGTACAATTCGCGTCCCTTTTAAAGAGGCAGCCCGACCCGAGAGGGTCTAGTTTTAATATTTAGCGGAGCACTAACAATGATCCAGATGCAAAGTACACTTGACGCAGCAGATAACTCTGGCGCGCGCAAGGTAATGTGTATTAAGGTTCTGGGTGGCTCTCACCGCCGTTATGCACATATCGGTGACGTCATCAAGGTTACAGTGAAGGAAGCGATTCCTCGCGGTAAAGTAAAAAAAGGTGATGTTCTGAAGGCGGTAGTAGTGCGCACCCGTAAAGGCGTTCGTCGCCCAGACGGTTCTGTCATTCGCTTCGACAGTAATGCTTGTGTATTGTTAAATGACACTACTGAGCAACCAGTCGGCACACGTATCTTTGGTCCTGTGACTCGTGAACTTCGTAACGCGAAATTCATGAAGATTGTATCACTAGCACCTGAAGTTCTGTAAGGAGCGGCAATATGGCAGCTAAAATCCGTCGTAATGACGAAGTAATCATTCTTGCTGGTAAAGATAAAGGCAAGAAAGGTAAAGTAACTAAGGTTCTGACAACTGGTAAAGTTATCGTTGAAGGCATCAACCTTGTTAAGAAACACCAAAAGCCGGTTCCGGCTCTAGGTCAACAAGGTGGCATCGTTGAACAAGAAGCAGCTATTGATGCTTCTAACGTTGCTGTTTTTAACGCGGCTACTGGTAAAGCAGACCGTATCGGTTTCCGTATCGAAGATGGCAAGAAAGTTCGTTTCTTCAAATCTAACGGCGAAACTGTTTCTAACTAATTAGAAGTAATTTGGAGTTCTACTATGGCGAAACTGCATGATTACTACAAGTCGTCTGTAGTCGCTGAGCTTACCAAAGAGTTCAGCTACACAAGCGTCATGCAAGTCCCTAGGATTGAGAAAATCACCCTAAACATGGGCGTTGGTGAAGCAATCAACGATAAGAAACTGCTAGAAAACGCAGCAGCTGATATGGCAACGATCTCTGGTCAAAAGCCACTTATCACTAAAGCGCGTAAATCTGTAGCTGGTTTCAAAATTCGTGAAGGCTACCCAATTGGTTGTAAAGTAACCTTGCGTGGTGAGCGCATGTGGGAATTTTTAGAGCGTTTAATCTCTATCGCACTTCCACGTGTACGTGATTTCCGTGGTGTTAGCGCTAAGTCTTTTGACGGTCGCGGTAACTACAGCATGGGCGTTCGCGAGCAAATCATCTTTCCGGAAATCGACTACGATAAAGTCGATCGTGTCCGCGGTCTTGATATCACTATCACGACTTCTGCGGGTTCCGATGAGGAAGGCCGAGCTCTGCTGGCTGCCTTTAACTTCCCATTCCGTAAGTAAGGGTAGGGTTACTGTTATGGCTAAACAATCAATGAAAGCACGTGAAGCTAAACGTGCAAAACTAGTAGCTAAGTTCGCTGAAAAGCGTTCTGCGCTAAAAGTTATCATTAGCGATGTAAACGCATCTGAAGAAGATCGTTGGAATGCGGTTCTTAAACTGCAATCTCTTCCACGTGATTCAAGTGCATCACGTCAGCGCAACCGTTGCAACCAAACTGGTCGTCCACACGGTTACCTACGTAAATTCGGTCTAAGCCGCATTAAGGTTCGTGAAGCTTGCATGAAAGGCGAGATTCCGGGTCTTCGTAAGGCTAGCTGGTAATTGCCACTTAATCATTTGGAGTAAATCTTATGAGCATGCAAGATCCGATTTCGGATATGCTGACCCGAGTTCGTAACGGTCAGGCAGCAAACAAAGTTGCTGTAAAAATGCCTTCTTCAAAGCTTAAAGTTGCAATTGCTGCATTACTTAAAGCTGAAGGTTACATCGTAGACTTCGCTGTTAACAGCGAAGCAAAACCTGAGCTAGAAGTTACTCTTAAGTACTTCCAAGCTAAACCTGTAATCGAGCAAATCAAGCGTGTATCACGTCCTGGTCTAAGAGTTTATAAAAATAAAGACTCTTTACCTACAGTGATGGGTGGTCTTGGTATTGCAGTTGTTTCTACTTCCAAGGGTCTGATGTCTGACCGTGCTGCTCGTAAAGCAGGTCTTGGCGGTGAAATCATCTGTTACGTAGCTTAAGGAGTAGATTATGTCTCGTGTTGCTAAAGCACCTGTCGCTATTCCAGCTGGCGTAGAGGTGAAACTAAACGGCCAAGAAGTTACTGTAAAAGGTAGCAAAGGTGAGCTTACTCGCGTTCTTAACAGCGCCGTAGTTATTGCACAGGAAGAAACCAACCTAACTTTCGGTCCGAAAGAAGGTGTTACTAACGCATGGGCACAAGCTGGTACAGCTCGCGCTCTAGTTAATAACATGGTTGTGGGTGTTACTGAGGGCTTCACTAAGAAGCTAACTCTTAAGGGTGTTGGTTACCGTGCTGCTATGAAAGGCAACTCTGTAGCTCTAACTCTTGGTTTTTCTCACCCAGTAGAGCACGCTCTACCTGAAGGTATTAAAGCTGAGTGCCCTAGCCAAACTGAGATCATCATTACTGGTTGCGATAAGCAAGTAGTAGGTCAAGTTGCGGCTGACATTCGTTCTTACCGTGCTCCTGAGCCTTACAAAGGCAAAGGTGTTCGTTACGCAGATGAAAATGTGCGTACTAAAGAAGCTAAGAAGAAGTAAGGTATCACTATGGATAAGAAAGCATCTCGCATCCGTCGTGCTACACGTGCACGTCGTAAGATTGCAGAACTTGGTGCAACTCGCCTGGTAGTACACCGTACTCCTCGCCATGTTTACGCACAAGTTATCGCGGCAAACGGCTCTGAGGTTATCGCAGCTGCTTCTACTGTAGAAAAAGCGATCCGTGAGCAAGTTAAGAACACTGGTAACGTTGATGCAGCTAAAGCAGTTGGTAAAGCTGTTGCTGAGCGCGCTCTTGAAAAAGGCGTAGCTTCAGTTGCATTTGATCGTTCTGGTTTCCAATACCACGGTCGAGTAGCGGCGCTAGCAGAATCTGCTCGCGAAGCTGGTCTGAAATTCTAAGGTAGGGTTGGAAGATGGCTAAAGAACAACAACAAGCTAATGATTTGCAAGAAAAGCTGATCGCAGTTAACCGTGTATCTAAGACGGTTAAAGGTGGTCGAATCATGAGCTTTACTGCACTAACAGTAGTTGGTGACGGTAACGGTCGCGTAGGTTTCGGTTACGGCAAAGCTCGTGAAGTACCTGCTGCGATTCAAAAAGCAATGGAAAAAGCGCGCCGTAACATGGTTACAGTATCGCTTAACGAAGGCACTCTTCACCACCCGGTGAAAGGTCGTCATTCGGGCTCTAAAGTTTACATGCAGCCAGCTGCAGAAGGTACAGGTGTTATTGCCGGTGGTGCAATGCGTGCTGTACTTGAAGTTGCGGGCGTACATAACGTACTTTCTAAAGCATACGGTTCAACGAACCCGATCAACATCGTTCGTGCAACGATTGGTGCTCTAGTAGACGTTAAGTCACCAGAAATGGTTGCTGCTAAACGTGGTCTAACTGTTGAATCTATTTCGGAGTAAGCACACGATGGCAACTATTAAAGTAACTCAAACTAAAAGCTCAATTGGTCGCCTACCTAAGCACAAAGCGTGTCTTAAAGGTCTAGGTCTTCGTCGCATCAACCATACAGTAGAACTTGAAGATACTCCGTGCGTACGCGGTATGATCAACAAGGTTTACTACATGGTTAAGATTGAGGAGTAATCAGAATGCGTTTGAATACTCTATCACCGGCTGCTGGCTCTAAACCTTCTAAGAAGCGTGTAGGTCGTGGTATCGGTTCTGGCCTTGGTAAAACAGGTGGCCGCGGTCACAAAGGTCAAAAGTCACGTTCTGGCGGCTCTGTTCGTCCAGGTTTTGAAGGCGGTCAAATGCCTCTAAAACAACGTCTACCTAAATTCGGTTTCACTTCTCGTAAGAGCCTAGTGTCTGCTGAAGTTCGTCTAGCTGAGCTAGCGAAAGTAACAGGTGACGTAGTTGATCTTAACAGCCTTAAAGCTGCTAACGTTATCACTAAGAACATCGAATTTGTTAAGATCGTTCTTTCTGGTGACCTAAGCAAAGCTGTGACTGTTAAAGGTCTACGCGTGACTAAAGGCGCTAAAGCTGCAATCGAAGCTGCAGGCGGTAAAATCGAGGAATAATCTCGAGGAACGAGGTACAGATGGCTAAGAAACCAGGACAAGATTTTCGTAGTGCTCAGAGCGGCTTAAGTGAACTAAAGTCGCGCTTATTATTCGTAATTGGTGCACTTTTAGTATTCCGAGCCGGCTCTTTTGTGCCGATCCCTGGTATTGACGCAGCTGTACTTGCCGATTTGTTCGATCAGCAAAAAGGTACCATCGTTGAAATGTTTAACATGTTCTCCGGTGGTGCTCTTGAGCGTGCATCTATATTAGCATTGGGTATCATGCCGTACATTTCGGCATCGATCGTAGTCCAATTGCTAACTGTAGTTCATCCAGCGTTAGCGGAACTCAAGAAAGAGGGTGAAGCAGGCCGTCGTAAGATAAGCCAATATACACGCTACGGCACGCTTGTACTTGCAACATTCCAAGCTATTGGTATCGCAACAGGCTTACCAAACATGGTCGACAATCTGGTTGTTATCAACCAAACCATGTTTACGCTTATTGCTACCGTGAGTTTAGTAACTGGTACCATGTTCTTAATGTGGTTAGGTGAACAAATCACTGAGCGAGGAATCGGTAATGGTATTTCCATTCTGATTTTTGCAGGTATTGTTGCTGGATTGCCTTCTGCAATCGGTCAAACAATCGAGCAAGCGCGTCAAGGTGAATTGCATGTGCTTCTTCTGCTGTTGATTGCTGTATTGTCTTTTGCTGTTATTTACTTCGTAGTTTTCATGGAGCGTGGTCAACGTCGTATCGTCGTTAACTATGCGAAACGTCAACAAGGTCGTAAAGTTTTTGCAGCACAAAGCTCTCACTTGCCTCTTAAGATTAATATGGCAGGTGTTATTCCAGCGATTTTTGCATCGAGTATTATTTTGTTCCCAGGAACATTAGCACAGTGGTTTGGTCAAAATGGTGAAAGCAGCGCGTTCGGTTGGTTAACTGACGTGTCATTAGCTCTTAGCCCAGGTCAACCTTTGTATGTAATGCTTTATGCAGCAGCTATAATCTTCTTCTGTTTCTTCTATACAGCGTTGGTGTTTAACCCACGTGAAACAGCTGATAACTTGAAGAAGTCTGGTGCATTCGTACCCGGTATCCGCCCAGGTGAGCAGACAGCGAAATATATCGATAAAGTGATGACTAGACTAACCCTTGCGGGCGCTCTATACATTACTTTTATATGTCTGATTCCTGAGTTCATGATGGTCGCGTGGAACGTTCGTTTCTACTTCGGCGGCACATCACTACTAATCGTAGTGGTAGTTATCATGGATTTCATGGCACAGGTACAGACTCATCTGATGTCACAACAGTATGATTCTGTGTTAAAGAAAGCGAATCTGAAAGGTTACGGCCGTTAATTCGGTGGTAATTATTTCGATTCCATTTACGGAGTTTAGCAATGAAAGTTCGTGCTTCCGTTAAAAAAATCTGCCGTAACTGTAAAGTTATCAAGCGTAACGGTGTCGTTCGCGTGATTTGCAGTGAGCCAAAGCATAAGCAACGCCAAGGCTAATTAGCAGAAATTTTTACTTGAAATACAAGGTAGAGTCGAGTATATTCCTCGGCCTACCTTTTGCGTGCAAAAGAAGTAGTATGCCGCAGCGTATCCATAACGGGCTTTGCTGCGGATAATTCTTTTATGAACCCCTTAGGAGTGAATAATGGCCCGTATAGCCGGCATTAACATTCCTGATCATAAGCATTCTGTAATTGCACTTACTGCAATCTACGGTATCGGTAAAACTCGCTCTCAAGCTATTCTAGCTGAAGTGGGTATTGCTGAAGATGCTAAGATCAGTGAACTAACTGAAGAGCAGATCGATCAACTGCGTGATGGTGTAGCTAAGTACACTGTAGAAGGTGATCTACGTCGTGAAGTATCGATGAACATCAAGCGTCTTATGGACCTTGGCTGTTACCGCGGTCTTCGTCATCGTCGCAGTCTACCACTACGTGGACAGCGTACTAAAACCAACGCTCGCACCCGTAAGGGTCCGCGCAAGCCGATCAAGAAATAGTCGGATAAGGTAGAGTACAATGGCAAAACAACCAACTCGCGCGCGTAAGCGCGTACGCAAGCAAGTAGCTGATGGCGTAGCGCACATTCATGCTTCTTTCAACAACACAATCGTAACTATCACTGACCGTCAAGGCAACGCTCTTGCATGGGCTACAGCAGGTGGTTCAGGTTTCCGTGGTTCTCGTAAATCTACTCCGTTCGCAGCACAAGTTGCAGCTGAGCGTTGTGGTGAAATGGCTAAAGAATATGGCCTAAAGAACTTGGAAGTTATGGTTAAGGGTCCAGGTCCAGGTCGCGAATCTACTGTTCGTGCACTGAACGCTGCTGGTTTCCGTATCACTAACATTGTTGATGCGACACCAATCCCTCATAACGGTTGTCGTCCACCTAAGAAACGTCGCGTTTAAGTTTCGTTTCTAGGAATATTGGAGAAAGATCATGGCAAGATATTTGGGTCCTAAGCTGAAGCTTAGCCGTCGCGAAGGTACTGACTTATTCCTTAAGTCTGGTGTCCGTGCGATCGATACCAAGTGTAAAATTGATAACGCACCAGGTGTACACGGCGCTCGTCGCGGTCGTCTATCTGAGTATGGCGTTCAGCTTCGTGAGAAGCAAAAAGTTCGTCGTATCTACGGCGTTCTAGAAAAACAATTCCGCAACTACTACAAAGAAGCTGCACGTCTTAAAGGCAACACAGGTGCAAACCTGCTTCAGCTTCTTGAAGGTCGTCTTGATAACGTAGTTTACCGTATGGGCTTTGGCGCTACTCGTGCTGAATCTCGTCAACTAGTTAGCCACAAGTCTATCCTAGTTAACGGTAAAGTTGTAAACGTTCCTTCTTTCAAAGTAGCGGCAAACGACGTTGTTTCTATCCGCGAGAAAGCTAAACAGCAATCTCGTATTAAAGCGGCTCTAGAAGTTGCTGAACAACGTGAAAAGCCAACTTGGATTGAAGTAGATGCTGGCAAAATGGAAGGTACATTCAAGCGTATGCCTGAGCGTTCTGACCTATCAGCTGACATCAATGAACACTTGATCGTCGAACTTTACTCTAAGTAAGGTTAAAAAAAGAGAGGACACAATGCAGGGTTCTGTAACAGAATTTCTTAAGCCGCGTCTTGTTGACATTGAACAGATCAATACGACACACGCGAAAGTAACTCTTGAGCCATTAGAGCGCGGTTTCGGCCACACTCTAGGTAATGCTCTTCGCCGCATTCTTCTATCTTCTATGCCGGGTTGTGCCGTAACAGAAGTTGAAATTGAAGGTGTGCTACACGAATACAGCACTAAAGAAGGCGTTCAGGAAGATATCCTGGAAATCCTTCTAAACCTTAAAGGTTTGGCTGTACGCGTTGCTGAAGGCAAAGATGAAGTGTTTATTACACTGAACAAATCAGGCTCAGGCCCTGTTGTTGCAGGTGACATCACCCACGATGGTGATGTAGAGATCGCTAACCCTGAGCACGTAATTTGTCACCTAACGGATGACAATGCTGAGATCGCTATGCGTATCAAAGTAGAACGTGGTCGTGGTTACGTTCCAGCTTCAGCTCGCATCCATACTGAAGAAGATGAGCGTCCTATCGGTCGTCTACTAGTTGACGCTACTTACAGCCCGGTTGATAAAATCGCTTACGCTGTAGAAGCGGCACGTGTAGAGCAACGTACTGATTTAGACAAGCTTGTTATCGATATGGAAACGAACGGTACTCTAGAACCTGAGGAAGCAATCCGTCGTGCAGCTACTATTTTAGCTGAACAACTGGATGCGTTCGTAGATCTTCGTGATGTACGTGTACCTGAGGAGAAGGAAGAGAAGCCAGAATTCGATCCTATCCTACTACGTCCTGTAGACGATCTTGAACTAACAGTTCGCTCTGCTAACTGTTTGAAAGCAGAAGCGATTCACTACATCGGTGATCTTGTACAGCGCACTGAGGTTGAGCTACTTAAAACGCCAAACCTTGGTAAGAAATCTCTTACAGAGATTAAAGATGTGCTTGCTTCACGTGGTCTTTCTCTAGGCATGCGTCTAGAAAACTGGCCACCAGCGTCAATCGCTGAAGATTAATCGAAAAGTTAGAAGGATTAGGTCATGCGCCATCGTAAAAGTGGTCGTCAACTCAACCGCAACAGCAGTCATCGCAAAGCGATGTTCAGCAACATGGCTAGCTCTCTTGTTCGTCACGAAGTTATTAAAACTACCGTGCCTAAAGCAAAAGAACTACGTCGCGTAATTGAGCCATTGATTACCCTAGCTAAGACAGACAGTGTTGCTAACCGTCGTCTTGCATTTGCTCGCACTCGTGATAACGAAGTTGTAGCAAAACTATTTAATGAACTAGGCCCGCGTTTCGCGGATCGCCAAGGTGGTTACACTCGCATTCTTAAATGTGGTTTCCGTACTGGTGATAAAGCTCCAATGGCTTACATTGAGCTTGTAGACCGCCCAGCTGCTGAAGAAGCTGCTGAGTAATCTATACTAGATTCTTAATACAAAAGCCGAGCATTAGCTCGGCTTTTTTGTATCTGTCGAATAAGGAATAGATATTAGAAATTGCACCATGATGTTTGGCATTTTTGCTTGTCTTATCTGCTCCATTTTTCAACAATATCTCATCTCATCTCATCTCATCTCATCTCATCTCATCTCATCTCATCTCAAATATCTTTTCTTCCACGCATAAAAAAGAGCACCGAAGTGCCCTTATCAAATTCTTAAGCTAGCTATTAATAACTAACGGTTATTGCCATATAGCTGCAAGTGAATCCATCAAGCCGCTTGTTGCGCCTTGAGATTGCAGTGTTTGCAGAATGATTGGTGCAAACGTTGATACCATCGATGGATCCATACCTAAACTAGAAAAGGCACTTTCAACTGCGCCTTGTGAGTTTAGTAGTGATGATAGCCCCGTAGACTCAAGAGTCGACATGCCAGGAATCAGCGTTGTAAGTTCTTTGTTGTCAGCAGTGCCAAGAGAGTTTTGAGCAAGAGCCAACATTGAACCGATACCACCAATAGCTTGATCGCTGGTAACAGAAGCTTGGTCGGCAACGGTATCTGCAAGCGGCGTTGTTTCGTTTTGTTGAGACCACATATTCACTGCTGCCATTAGTGCAGTTTGGGATAGTTGGGAATAGTTAGTATCTGATGATGAACTGGTTTGTTCAGAGTCACTAGTGCTAGCGCAAGAGACAACAGCAAGGCTGCTTAAAACTGTGATGAGTACTTTCTTCATTATTCGTCCTTAAGTAATAAAGTAATTTACTCTTTCACTATAAACGAAAAACGGCGATGTAGTCACATCGCCGTTGGATTATTTCAATTTTATTTGCCTATAGTATTTTGTTTTACTATAGGTTTTTATAAAAATTAAAGAATTGCTAGAAGTTCTACTTCAAATACTAGAGCAGCAAATGGTGGGATTGCAGCACCTGCGCCACGCTCACCGTATGCTAGATCTTGAGGGATGTATAGCTTCCACTTAGAACCAACAGGCATCATTTGTAGAGCTTGTACCCAACCTTGAATTACGCCAGTTACTGGGAACTCAGCAGGTTGACCGCGAGATACAGAGCTGTCGAAAACAGTACCGTCAGTTAGTTCGCCGTGGTAGTGAACACGTACTTGCTTGTCTGCAGTTGGGATTTCGCCAGTACCTTCAGTTAGTACTTCGTACTGAAGACCAGACTCAAGAACCGTTACTTCTGAACGAAGAGCGTTGTCAGCTAGGAAAGCTTCGCCGTCAGCAGCAGCAGCTTTAGCTAGTTCTTGACGTGCAGCTTCACCACGAGTGTGTAGCTCTTGTAGTGCGTTGTTGATTTCGTCAACTTCGATAGCTGGCATGTCGCCAACTAGAGCTGTTGCGATACCAGCAGCGATTGCGTCAACGTTTAGGCCTTCAAGACCAGAACCAGCAAGTTGTTGGCCCATTTGTAGACCGATACCGTAGCTAGCTTTTTGCTCTACAGTTTCAAATTTTACTTCAGACATGAAAAGTCACTCTTTTTGTCAGTACGAAAAGGGTAAGAATACCAGTATTAGCAGCGTGAAGAAACGGCTAGCCTCTGATCACTTGCGCTTTACCGTGCCCAAATCACAGCCATGTCAATTTTCTCGCTTTGAGCCTTGTTGTGACGGAAAGATCTATACTGTTGGTACTTTGGTTTTTATACTGTAGTTATTCAATGTATAGGACGCAGTGGTATGAATCGTCGTCAAAAGAAAAAACAGAAAGTTGACCACTTAGCAGAATTCAAGGATCGACTGAATCAGGTCAAAGAGAAATTGAGTTCGATCGATGTGAAGAAAATGAAAACCTCGACAGCGCAAACTTGGGGCTCATTGCCGAAGTTACACCAAAGACTGTTGATGGTGATTTCTCCGATCGTACTGATATTACTTTTTGTGCCGCTACCAGAACCTAAAGTAGACGTTGCACCAACAACATCGCGCGTTGAGCTAGAGATAAACACCGTTGGCTTAAGCGAACAGCAAAATGCCAAGAGCAGTTCATCAGAAACGAGCAACAACAACTGGCAGGAGTACCTCGTAAAGCAAGGGGATACGTTAGCACAGGTTTTTCGAAACAACGACTTACCGTTGTCAGACTTGAATGCGCTAGTGCGTATTGAAGGCTCAGACAAACCACTAAGTCAGATTCGTAAAGGCCAGTTAGTTCGATTCAAACTGGCCGAGACCGGGCAGCTAGACATTCTTCAGTTAGAAAAAGGCAACACTTCGGTGATGTTCTTCCGCTTGTCTGATGGCGGCTTTGGCCGTAGTAAATAAGTGCCTGCTTGAGTTATGAACTCAACAGCATGATAGAAAAGAGCTAAGCATTGGCTCTTTTTTTTGGTCGCTTGAAAGGGGCGAGTGGCAAGATGATCAGCATAATACCGATAAAGGTTAATGTATCTGGAATCTCATCGAACCAAATGGCGCCAATTAGCGCGACAAACACCAAGCCTGAATATTCTGCCAAGGCGATTTGGCTTGAGTGTGCTTTTTGGTAGGCAGAAACCGCAAGGCCGTTATAGCTTAAGATTAACGTTGCACTTAGTGCTATGTACCCCAAGTGCTCGACAGACACAGGTTGCCAGTATAAGAAGCACAGTATAAATGATGCAGGAATAGAGAATAAGGTTGTCCACCACAGTGTCGTGACTACAGATTGCTCACTAGGGAGTTTTCGTACCAATACATTGAATAGTGCGAGTGTCAGCGCTGTACCCAAAGCAAACAGTGCTGCCCAATGAAATTGTGATGGCCTTAAGACAATAAGGGCACCGATGAAACCTATGGTCGTGGCGATGACCTTGCCGAGTGCTGGTTGCTCTTTCAATAACAACATAGAGAGCGGCAACATCAATAAAGGCGCGACATAAAATACAGCGTTGGCGGTTGCCAAAGACAAGTGAGTGATCGCGACCAGCATACACCCACTACCAATTAGAATTAATTGACCTCGAATGAAGGTTACTTTGGCTTGCTGTAAGCGTCGTTGTTCTTTTTTCTGCTGTAACCACAGTGGGGTGATGATCAGAAGAGATATCAACTGTCGGAAAAAAATATATTGAAGAGGCGGTACCTCGCCATTCAATAGCTTTACTGCTACATCGGAAAGCGAGGCAAACAAATTACCTGCAACCAACAATAGAATACCGGCAGTGATATTCGTCATTATTTTTCTAATCTCATATCTACATGAGGAATGTCATCTTCGAGGTACATATGCGAGATGGTCTTGAAGCCGTGGCTCGCATAGAACTTCTCTAGGTGCTGCTGCGCCCCAATATCAATAGTCGTACTCGGCCAAAGAGACTCACAGTGTGCTAACGCCTCTTTGATCAATTGATGCCCTAAACCATCGCCTCTTGCTGATTGCTTAGTTGCCACTCGGCCGATGCTGGTGTTGTCATAACTCGTGCCTGGCGGCAACAATCGCGCACACGCCACTAACTCCTCATCTGCGTAACCAAGAAGGTGGTGAACACCAGCGAGTGTGTCTTTACCGTCAAGTTCTGGATAAGGGCAGGTTTGCTCAACCACAAATACATCTACTCGCAGTTTAAGTAGTTGATAAAGCTGATGTGTTGAAAGTTCAGAGAAAGGAATTGAGTGCCAAGTGATCATGTTTACGTCCAGAGATTATCGATGCTCTGAATGTACTATGCGCGATGAATGTTGGCATTAACTATTGTTAATTCGACCTTTAATTCTGCTCAAGCTTATCGCGGTTATTCCTAAATAAGCGGCAATTTGATTGTCGTTGAGGCGCTGTTCAAGGTCTGGATAGTGTTCGCAGAAAAGCTGGTAACGTTGCTCAGGGGTATAAAGCAGCATGAAGCGTTCTTTGTTTTCCTTATGCATCAGTTGTGTTTCTAACAGCTTTAAATACAAAGGGTTATTCGATGCACGCCACTCGATTACCGCATTCATTGGCAGTTCTAACATTGTGATGGGTGTTAGTGTTTCAAGCAGATACGGGGAAGCTTGGTTTTTTATCAGACTCTCAAAACCGATGATCCAATCTTGTTCCCAGTAGAACTCTTTGCTGTATTGCTTACCATCATCAGTGAGGTAGCAAGCATGGCACAAGCCTTCAAGTACGAAGTAGATTGAGCCAGCCATCTCACCTTGGTTAATAAGGATGTGTCTGGTCGGTAGCTCAAGTGGCTTGGCGACAGCGACTAGAGATTCAATCTGACTTTCTGAGAAGTCGAAGCTTTGCAGTTGTTCGATAAAAGAGGTGTGCATGAAAATAACCTAACCCAAATAAGTGCCGAAATCATCGCACTTATTTGAGTGTAGGTACAGTTCGGGCTAAATCAGCGTCGAGCGTGTTGCTCTAGGTAGTTTTGAGCGAGTTCTCTACCCATGTATTTACCTAAGGTCTTCAAAGGTACCTTCTTAAGGTTCACGACAATCAAACCATCTAAGGCATCATTAAATGATGGGTCGACGTTAAAGCAAACCAGTTTCCCGTTCATCCCTAGGTATTGGCGCAATAATACCGGTAAGCCTTTTCCTTGTTCCATCCGTGCTAATACTTTTGAAAGTAGGGGCACACTCGCCAGTGACGACAATAGATGATTTTGCCAGAACACATGACTACTGGTATTGAGTGGTGAAGAAGGGGAAACCAGATTCGCTTTTTCTTCATCGTAGTGGTGAATTGATAAAGTGGTCGCGATCAACAGGCGTGCATTGTGGCTGTAATCATTACTGATACTGACCGGGCCAAATAGGTGGGTGTATTGAGGATGACGAGACACAAAGGTTGCGATACCTTTCCATAGCAATAACAGTGAGTTAAGGCTCTTTTGGTAAGGCTTGCTCACGACAGAACGGCCAAGTTCAATGCTGTTGTCTAACGTATCGATAAACTCTTGGTTATAGTTAAACAGACTGCGGGAATAGAGTTGGTCCAACCCGTGCTCTGCGATTAACTTGTCGACCATACCCAGTCGATAAGCGCCGACCAATTCTGCCTTAGTTTTGTTCCACACAAACAGTTGGTGGTAGTAAAGGTCGTACTCATCTAAATCACAAGCAAGCCCACTGCCTTCTCCAACTTCACGGAAGCTCTCTTCTCTGACTCGACCAATCTCACGCATTAAGTTTGGAATAGATTGGCTTGGCGTGCAGTAGACCTCGAAGTCGCCTTGTTCGAGCAGCTTCATCTCTTCAGGGAGTGAGCCTACCTCTATTGCCAATACTTCTGGTGATATTGGCGCTATCACTTGAGTATCGAAAGAGGGCGCGTGGATTGGTGTATTCGTACTATCTTGTTGACTCATTAGGTAGGTATTAAGTCGTAGGTAGTTGACGATATCCATCTCTTTTTCAAATGATTTTATCTCTGAATACGGAATCGATGAGCCAATCGAGATAGAGATAGTTGTCGCTTGTTTATTAAGAAGTTCACGCCCGAGTAGAGCGGTTCTCAACAGTGGATGTACACGACCCGCTTGGTAGAAAAGCTCACTGTTTTTTCCATTGATAAAGATAGGAACCGTAGTGGCTTGATGACGTTTAACGAACTTCGCGACTGATTTGCTCCATTCGATATCAGTTAGTGTTTTAGCCCCTTTGCGGTAACTTGAGACTTCCCCTGCAGGGAACACGATCAATAGCCCGCCGTCGGCTAGGTGACGATTGGCATCACGAATGGCTTTGGCATTGGTGCGCTTCGATTCTTTACTATTAAAGACATCAACACCTATGAAAAGGTCATCCAGTTCAGGCAGTCGCTTGAGTAACTCATTCGCTAATACTTTCACATCCTTTCTTACCGATCCTACGAGATCAGCAAGGATCACACCTTCAATGGCGCCAAGTGGGTGGTTCGCCACAATCACGACTGGTCCTTCTTCCGGGATGTATTCCGTGCTTCCCGATGCAACCGAGTAGTCGATATTGAGCGCCGATAGGGTGTAATTCATGAATTCAAAGCTAGATAACTCGTTTTTTCGATCTTGGTAGAGTCGATCTAGCTTAGATAGCCCAGTTGCCCACTCGACAACAGACTCACCTAAACCAAAAGGCGTGTAACGTGGTAAACGAAAAGGACTATCAATCATAATGAAGCTACCTTATTGACTAAAGTTGTTTAGGAAACCGTCTTGATTCTTGAAATCTTTCACACTTAAAAACGCACCGCATAACCAAACTAGGCATGCCATGCCAAACAATAACCCGCCGTCGTAACCGACAATTTCACCCGCTGCATTGAACTCAGGCATTTGAATACCTAATGGCGTAAATAGGTGGAAGAATATTGCGCCACTCATGATCCCCACACTCATAATGGCGCCAAGGCCATGCCAACGAGTGAATAGTAGAATGGCCGCTATTAATTCAGCGAATCCAATCAAGTAGCCGCCAAACGAACCGAACCAGCTTAAGCCTGACCATGTTGCTAGCGTGCCAAAGATATGCTCTGTCTCGTACGAGCCGGTGAACTTAAAGAACAGCGACTGAATAAACACAAAAGCGATAAATGCTGCTGGGAGATGTTTAGCAGGAGTGAATGTCATGGTTATTCCCTTACTTAATCAGCTGCGGCCAAGCTTTATCGGCTTGTTGAATATGCTGTGCACGGTCTTGCTCCCAAGTGGCTTGAATCTCTTGGTCGTAGTTAAGATAAAGTTTGTCATCAACTATGGTCCAGTACTGTGGATCGCCTGGTGCGAAGTCGTTTTTGGCAGAAACGGCCCATGCGCAATAACCACCATATTGAGGGGCATATTTTTCAGGATTATTAACAAATAAAGTCAGATTCTTTTCAGAAGAGAAATACCAGTCCGCGCCTTTGTACTCTGTGCTGAACTTCTTGCTCCCTTCAACAGGCTTTCCAGAAGTGAAGTATGCGACGGTATCGTAGCCATCGAGTGCCTTACTGCTAAAGAAGCCGGTATAGATTTCATCGGCAGCAAATACGTACGGGCTAACAAGTAGCATGACCATGGTGATTAGTTTTCTCATGATGGACTCCATCTATAGATTGATTGCGGGTGACAAATCGAAGGTAAAGCGCTGTTGATTTATCTGGCATGGGTTTATTGGTTCGCAAGGTGAGCCGGGTGCATAAAATATAGAGGCTTGACCGTGCAGATTACGTAAATGGGTAAAGCTGACTGTGTGTGCATCTTCACGATGCATACAGGTTGCTAAATGGGGCTGTTCACTGTGATGGTGAGAATGAAACTTGAGTAAGCTCTGTTGATTCTTACCTGTTGCCATAAGCTGATCGTATTTTGCTTGTCGGTAAGCTTGCACTCGCTCTAAATCAACCCCGGATGAGAACAGTGGTGAGTCGGTTTCCACTATTTTCTGTTGAATGCCATCCCACATGTAGGCAATCACCAAACCATTGTGTTGAGTTAGGTTCGGTGCGAAAGCCAGCAAGGTAAACGGGGCAAAAGAGTGGAGGTCGAGCTTATGAAACGCTTCAGAGAGCTGACTGATATTACGACTTGAGGATAGGTTCTTAAGTAACAAACCACGGCTGACCAAAGGACCAACTGGAACAAGGCCTTGATAGTTATTGAGTAGGCATAGCGAAAGCCCGAACTCATTAATGCTTATCCAGCTACCACCGCCAGTTGGGTCGAGTGGCATGATGATATCGACACCGTTAACTCGGTACTGCTTAGGTGGCATTGCTAATGCTCGGGTCTTTTGCTCATCACGATTAAAAAAGACCTGATAGCCATTTTCTTCAAGCAACCAAGATACTGAACACATAGTTATTGCTCCCTCAGATAGCTACTGGTGGTTGGGGCATAACCAAAGGTGTTGCAGGTTTCAATGTCTAGGAAGGTGGTGATCACCTTGATCATCGCGTAATGATGATTGGCATGCAGCGCCGCAAAAGTCACTTCTCTTTCTAGCGTAGAAGGTAGGCTTGCAAATACTTGAACATCCATCGAAACCTCGGTTTGGATCATGATAGGCGCTTCGAGATCGTTGCGGTCTAATCGTTCAAGCCAGTTGATCACATAGTGGATCTCTTTTACTGCGATTGAACGATCGTATTCGACCGGATGACCACGGCGACGAGTGTTGTAATCAACGGTCGCGTTCTCTTTTAAAATCAGCGCATGAAAAAGATCGAGCGTGTGGCGAGTGTGCTCACCAATAGAGCTTGTGACGTGCGGCTTCGCTCGTGTCAGATAGTCGCTGTCAGAAATCGCTAATAGAAACTCTAAACCCTGATTCAATATTTCTACCGCTCCCTTGATACTAGGAGAGAAAGAAGTGAGGGCGCTCGGTTGGGCTGTGGGGTTCATTCATGATCCTCGTACAAAGTTAATCGGTGGTCGGATATTGTTGAACAAGACGTCGCTCTTCTTGCCACGCGTTAAACAGGCTCTTAAAAGAAGGAGGTTGATGGCCTCTTTGTTTCTGTTGAGCGCCAATATCAAAAAGAATGCGGTATTGAAGAAGTAGTGTGGAAAATATCTCTCGCAGTGGTGTGTTGCGATCCCAGATGTGCCCAGCTTCACTGCTTGCACCATTGACCTCAAGGATCGTGAAATCCTCACCTCTCATTAGGCTGTGCATGTCCTTAAACTTGACGTCGAGTCGACCAAAATGAAAACCGTCGAAGTCGTCGAATATCTCATCTAAACGTTCGGTTAAAGCTTGAGTAATGTATTGATTGCCGTCTCGGAAGATACAGCCACGGCTATGGCTACCCGCGAACGCAAGTTGGAACTCTTCGCCCTCTGCGAGCACTTGAGCCAACTTATCTTCATGCCTCGGCAGGTATAGGTGACTGAGCTGTCCTGCACGCGGACTGTTCTCGATTAACTGTTTGAGTGTCGAGGTTCCATCTCCAATCACCATTGGCGAATATTTGAGAGTGATCGAGATGATCTCGCCTTGTTTTCTGTTCGGGTAACGAATATAGAAAACACCAGCCTCGGCTTGATAAGGCGCCTTTTCTTGCAGAAGAAAGCGAGCATTATTTGGGAAAGATTCAATATATTGCTCAAGTTGATCTTGGTTGTTGATCAGCTTTACGCCAACACCTCGACAGCCAAGATCCGGCTTTGCCACGATAGGGAAATCAAGATCTGATTGTATGAGTGCGCTGCGTGCATCTTCAGCTTGTTTCTTACTACTAAGATCGGTTTTGGTTAAAGTGATAAATGGAGAGATCCAACGCTTGCTCGACGATCCGGCAAGGCTCAGTATCTCGTGTTTCGATTCGCCGACCATACCACTGAGTTTAATGCTCGGGTTGGCGATGAGTGGTAGCGCCCAATCAAAGTGCCGTAACCCTTGCATCAGGCTTTGAATCACTACTGGAGTGTAGAAGAACCACGTCGGAAGAAATTCATAAGGAGAGACACTGCGCACGGTATCTTTTTCAAGCAGGGGCATGCCGGCATTAATTTGATGTGCTGGAATGATGTGAATATCTTGCGGTGAACTCATGATAATCCTCTAGAGTAGGTTTTATTCATTAATCGATTGCCGATTAGCAGCAAAGCGATGGCACACGGGATGACGATCCATTGATATTCAGAGGCTTGCAGCCACGCTGATGTCCCTAAATAGTAGATGGTAGAGAAGACAGCGCCAGTCCAGATCGCTGTTGCGCTAATAACGGCAAACAAGAAAGTAGGCAGTGGTATGGCGAAAAAACCACTTAAGGTAAAACCAACGGTACGAAGCCCCGGTATAAAGCGGATGACAAAAAGACTGCTGAATGCGTTTTGACGTAATTTGGTGCGAAGCGCTAGAAAGTATCGGTTGGTGAGGGCTTTGTAACGAACGCCTCGGAAATAACGGCCTGATTTCCCAAGGTAATAGAGGCCAAGATCACCTGTGGCAATGCCGATAAAAATCGCAAGTAACGCATATTGAGGTGGGATGAGCCCTTGAGTCGCTAAACCTGCCGCAGTAACGATGGCCAGATCTTCAAGTAGGTAAGAAAGCGCGACAATGCCAAGCATCAGCCATAGCAGCGACTCCTCCCCTGAATTTAACCATGCTTGAATGCTCTCGACGGTGCCCATCAAATGTCCTTATCTATCCTATAGATGAATGGCTTATTGGCCATTCATTGAGTGTAGTAAATTAAATAGACAGGAGGAGCTCAGAAAAACTTACAGTGAATTGCTTCTTTTTTACGTTGATTTGATTTAATAGATGATTTGAGGTGTGCGATTTAGATGAAGAATGAGCAGGTGTTTAAGGTTCGAAAGTTAAGGCTTTAGACTGTGAATTTAGATAAGAAAAGAAAAAGGCTGAGTTGTTAAACTCAGCCTTTTAAAAGGTTACCTATTGATTACTAGAGTAATCTATTTAGTTAGGTCAATTTGGTAAACGCCGAAACCAACATCGTCAGTCGCTACACGTTTCATTGGGTATTGACCCTTCTCTTTGATGAACTGTGCCGCTTTCTCACTTGGCGACGTTTCAAAGCGGATATCTAGCTTTTTATCTGTTTTGATTGGTGCGAATGACCAGTTGTTGTCAGCCGTTGGGCTTACTTGGCCTTGCTCTTTACTTACGCGAGAGATGTAGTTTGCAAGCACAGTACGGTTCTCATCTGGTGCATCAAATGCGATGAAATCTTCACCTGTACCTGGGAACTTAGCACTGTATGCACGGTAGTTGTTGGTCGCGATCAAGAAGTCTTGCTTCATGTCGATTGGCTTACCTTGGTAAGTTAGGCCAACAATACGCTGTGAGTCAGGGTTAACGACTTTACAGTTTGCATCGTATTTCGCAGGTTGAGTTACGTCGATTTGGTAATCAACACCGTCGATAACATCGAAGTTGTAAGTTCGGAAGTTATCCCACTCGATCAGTTGTTGTGGTGCTGTTGAGTTCACGTCGATCTGGTTGAATTGACCAGCAGAACACTCAAGCCACTCTTTTACTTCGTGACCGGTTACCTTCATCGCAACTAGCGTGTTCGGGTAAAGGTACAAGTCAGCTGCGTTACGGAATGTCAGTTGACCAGATTCAACTTCAGTGAAGTTTGCTGGGTCATTCTTACGGCCGCCCGCTTTGAACGGTGCAGCTGCTGAAAGTACTGGCGTGCCATCTAGGTCTGGGTCACCTTGGATGAATTGCTCAACGTAATCTTTCTGTGCAAGGTTAACAATCTGTACTGTTGGATCGTCTTGTACTAGAGACAGGAAGCTGTACATCACATCGTCTGCTTTACCAATTGGCTGGTTAACAAACTCACGAGTACCTGCGTGGTCTTTTTCTAGTGCTGTTACGATGCCTTCATCTGCAGCAGCAAGCGACTTCTTCTCGATCTTGTCGTAGATAGGGCGTGCTTCTGATTGGCCTTTAACCACTTCCCACTTACCGTCTTTTTGTGCCAGTGTTAGGTCCATAACACCTACGTGGCTACCCCAACGGCCTGGCATGACTGCCGCAACACCGTTCATGGTGCCGTTTTCGTTATCAACACCTTGGATGTTGTCGAAGCCTTTACCAGGGAATACCGCGTGAGAGTGACCGAATGCGATAGCATCAATGCCTTCTACTTCAGAAAGGTAAAGCGTAGAGTTTTCTTCGCCTGCTTTGTATGGGTCTTGAGATACGCCAGAGTGAGGGATCGCAACGATAACGTCTGCACCTTCAGCCTTCATTTGAGGCACTAACTCGTTAGCAGTTTCAATGATGTCGCGAGCAGTAACTTTACCTTCAAGGTTCTTCTTATCCCACGTCATGATTTGTGGTGGAACGAAACCGATGTAACCCACTTTGATCTCATGCACTACGCCAGTTGTATCTTCAAACGTGTGTGTCTTGATGATGTAAGGCGTGAAGTAGTGCTCTTTCGTTTCTGCGTCGTAAACGTTAGCACTGATGTATGGGAAATCAGCGTCGTTGATAGACTCTTCTAGGAACTCAAGACCGTAGTTGAATTCGTGATTACCGATGTTTGCTGCATCGTAGCTTAGTTGGTTCATTGCTTTGTATGCAGGGTGAACTTCACCTGCAACGATGCCTTTGTCTGCCATGTAATCACCCATTGGGCTACCTTGCAGCAAGTCACCGTTATCAACTAATACGCTGTTGGTTACTTCGTTTTGAGCTTCTTTTACTAAAGTTGCAGTACGTGCTAAGCCGATTTTTTTCGATGGCTTGTCTTTGTAGTAATCGTAATCCATTAGGTTGGTATGGATGTCCGTTGTCTCTACGACACGTAGTTTAATCACTTCATCGGTATCTGGTGTTGTTGTACAGCCTGCTAGAGTCAAACCAAGACCCGCAAGTACAGCCAATGACAAAGGTTTCATTGCAACTTTCATTTTGTAGCTCCAAAGTGGATAGTAGAAAATTCGTTGCGTAATGTAACAAAATGGAATAAAACAATGATTACAACGAATGTTAATTCGTGACTTAGATCGATTACTTTATGGTGTTCTGCAAGACGCCTCCCAAAGCTGTTCAATCGATGCGCAATTGGTATCAATTATATTAGTCCATTCATTTCACTTGCTTATCGATAAATTCAATCCCTTATCAGCTTTTCGAATAAAAAATGAAATTTTAGAATTTCCAGTAATATGAGAGGCTCGTCATAATGCCTATATCAAGGACGTATCAGGCAGATGAATAGCAAGGATAGCTCAACACGAAGCTTCTGTTTTCTTCTAGTGCCAATACTCCCATTCACTTAAGTGGATGAGTTAAATCCCTTGCTTGGCAAGACCAAGTAATGAATTGCTCGTAACGCGAGCCTTAAAGGAAGCACTGAAATGGACCAAGAACGTTTAACCCACCTAAAACAGCTAGAAGCGGAAAGTATTCATATTATCCGTGAAGTAGCGGCTGAGTTTGATAACCCAGTAATGATGTACTCCATCGGTAAAGATTCTTCTGTGATGCTTCATTTAGCTCGCAAAGCGTTTTACCCAGGCAAGATTCCATTCCCACTGCTACACGTTGATACGGATTGGAAATTCCGCGAGATGATTGAGTTTCGTGATCGTACGGCTAAAAAGTACGGCTTCGACCTTTTAGTACATAAGAACCCAGAAGGTATTGAGATGGGATGTAGCCCGTTCGTACATGGTTCTTCTAAGCACACTGACATCATGAAAACTCAAGGCCTTAAGCAGGCGTTAAACAAGTACGGGTTCGATGCCGCTTTTGGTGGTGCGCGTCGTGACGAAGAAAAATCTCGAGCGAAAGAGCGTGTTTATTCTTTCCGCGACAAGAACCATACATGGGATCCAAAAAACCAGCGTCCTGAGCTTTGGCACACCTATAACGGTCAGGTGAATAAGGGCGAAAGCATTCGTGTATTTCCATTATCAAACTGGACTGAACTGGATATTTGGCAATACATCTATCTAGAGAGCATCGATATTGTTCCACTTTACCTTTCAGACAAGCGCCCGGTTGTTGAGCGTGATGGCATGCTTATCATGGTTGATGATGACCGCATGGAGCTGCAAGAAGGTGAAGTGATTGAAGAGAAAAGCGTTCGTTTTCGTACTTTAGGCTGTTACCCACTAACCGGAGCGGTTGAATCTGAGGCGAATACGCTAACAGGCATTATTGAAGAGATGCTGGTGGCTACGTCTAGTGAGCGTCAAGGTCGAGCGATTGACCATGATCAGTCAGGCTCTATGGAGCTGAAAAAGCGCCAAGGTTATTTCTAAGAATCTAAGGAAAGAAAAATGAATAGTGCAGTAGAAGCCGAATTGGCTGAACTAGGGATTGAAGGTTATCTAAGTCAGCATCAGCATAAATCTATGCTTAGATTTTTAACTTGTGGCTCAGTAGATGACGGTAAAAGTACGCTAATTGGTCGCTTGCTCCATGATACAAAACAGATTTATGAAGATCAGTTAGCCGCAGTTCACTCGGATAGCCAACGAGTGGGTACTACAGGTGAGAAGCCTGACTTGGCACTGCTTGTTGATGGCTTGCAGGCTGAACGTGAGCAAGGCATCACGATCGATGTCGCTTACCGCTACTTCTCGACGCAAAAACGTAAATTCATTATTGCTGATACCCCTGGGCATGAGCAGTACACGCGCAACATGGCTACAGGCGCTTCAACGTGTGATCTGGCGGTGATCTTGATTGATGCTCGTAAGGGCGTACTGGATCAAACGCGTCGTCACTCGTTTATTTCTAACTTGCTTGGTTTGAAGCATTTCATCGTTGCAGTCAACAAGATGGATCTCGTGGAATATTCACAAGATCGTTTTGAAGAGATTCGCGATGAATACCTAGAGTTTGCTGAAAACCTAGAAGGCGAAACTAACATTCAGATCCTGCCAGTTTCGGCGCTTGAAGGCATCAACGTTGCTGCACCAAGTAAAGAGCTAGCATGGTTCGAAGGTCCATCTCTACTGGAAGTGTTAGAGAACGTCGATATTGATCAAAAGCGTTCTGCGGGAGAATTCCGTTTCCCTGTGCAGTATGTGAATCGTCCGAACTTAGATTTCCGTGGCTTTGCAGGCACAGTGGCCTCTGGCCGTGTAAGTGTTGGTGACGAAATCAAAGCACTGCCGTCAGGCAAAACGTCTAAGGTTGCACGTATCGTGACCTTTGATGGTGATTTGGAATCTGCACAAGCGGGCTTGGCGGTAACGCTGACCCTTGAAGATGAGATCGACATCAGCCGTGGTGATTTGATTGTGCTGGAAAACGCGCAAATTGAATCTACTAACCATGTATTGGCTGACATCGTGTGGATGACAGAACAACCACTGCAACCGGGTAAAGCTTACGACATCAAGATCGCAGGCAAGAAAACTGTCGGTCAAGTTGAAACCGTTTGTCACCAGTATGACATCAACAACCTGTCGACTCACGCTGTTGATGAGTTGCCACTCAATGGCATTGGTTTGTGTGAATGGTCACTGAACGAGACTGTCGCGCTGGATAAATACCGTGAGAGTGCCGATACCGGTGGCTTCATCGTTATCGACCGACTAACCAACGTAACGGTTGGTGCGGGTTTGATTCGAGACCGTTTGGACTCTGTTGAGCAGCAAGTCGGTAACTTCTCTGCATTTGAACTTGAGTTCAACGCATTGGTTCGCAAGCATTTCCCTCATTGGGATGCCAAAGATTTAAGCCAACTACTGAAGTCATAAACGACTAAGTAACAGCTTATTGAATCAGGCGGAAACCGATCGTTTCCGCCATAAAGGACGGGTATATGTGGCAACAAGGATTTGTATTAGCGATTTTGCTCGGCATTATTACTTGCCTGCTCGTTACCCGTATTAAGCCAAGCTTTATTTTTGCTGGTGCGGCGTTTATTGCTTTTATGGCTGGTATGATCGACTTGTCGAGCTTAGCCAATAATTTCACTAACTCCTCATTACTGACTTTAATTCTTCTGATCCTCGCATCAAGTGCGTTGGAGAAAACTCGCTTAATCAGCTGGGTTAGCCGCAATATCTCTGAAGGTAGGCTAGGTACTGTGGTTGCGAAGTTAGGTATTTCCACAGCGTTACTTTCTTCTTTTACTAATAATACGGCAGTAGTTGTCTCTTTGATCGGAGCGATCAAACGTAATCAACAGCATGCGCCATCTAAGTTACTTATTCCTTTGTCATACGCTGCTATTCTTGGTGGAACACTGACATTGATCGGTACCTCAACCAACTTGATCATCAATAGCTTTGTTGAAGATGCCGGACTGCCAAGCTTAAACTTTTTTACACCCACTTTGATCGGTTTAGCGGTTTTAGTCGGCGGTGTGTTGATCCTTATCCCTCTGAGTTACTTCTTACCAAGCTACGATGATGGTTCCCAAGATGATCTGCCTTACTTTCTAGAAGCGAGAGTTGAGCCCGGCTCACCGTTAGTCGGCCGCAGCGTAAGTGAAAATAACCTCCGAGCATTGAGAAAACTGTTCTTAGCGGAAGTGATTCGCGACGGTAAAACCACGGCTTCGATTGACCCTGATTTTATTCTTCAAGCTCGTGACCGATTGCTGTTTTGTGGTGATGTCGAGAGCGTGGCGACACTGCAAGAAATCCAAGGACTGACTCTGTTTGGTCAGCACCATTTGAACGGTCAGAGCTTCGTTGAAGTTGTGGTGAGTTCATCGGCAAGCTTTTGTAACAAAACACTGAAAACCAGCCAGTTTAGAGACCGTTTCGATGCAGTTGTGGTTGCTATTCGTCGTGGTCATGAACGCCTTGAAGGTGGGTTAGGGAATATCACATTGACCGCTGGTGATACCTTGATTTTGGTTCCCGGTAAACGCTTTGAAGAACAGCGCCAACAACACAATAAAGAGTTTGTGTTGATGAATGACTTAGATTCGAGTGCCAAGCTTGATGCCGATAAATCGACGTTTGTGTTGCTCGGCTTTGCTAGCGTAATTGGCCTCGCTCTTGTTGATGTAGTACCTATTATCAAAGGCTTAGCTGGTTTCTTACTATTGCTGGTGGCATTTGGCGTGGTACAACTTGGTGAACTTCGTCGCCGTTTTCCGGTTGATATTGTGGTGATCGTGGGCTCTGCGCTGTCTATTGCTCAACTGATGATTTCATCAGGACTATCTGAGCGCATGGGGTTGATGTTCATGGAGGCCTTTAATGGTTGGGGAGTGTTCGGCGCGTTAGTTGCGACTTACTTTATGACTTTGGTTCTGACTGAGCTTGTTACCAATAATGCGGCTGCAGCACTCTCATTTCCTATTGGTTACAGCATGGCGGTAGGCTATGGCGTCGATCCCATGCCGTTTATCATGGCGGTACTATTTGGTGCCAGTGCTAGTTTCATCTCTCCATACGGCTACCAAACCAACTTACTAGTTTATAGCGTAGGTAATTACCATCTTACGGATTACCTGCGTATTGGTATTCCAATCTCGATTGTTTATTCGGGTTTGGTATTGACCCTAATTCCTTATTTTTTCCCATTTTAATGCTGTTTATTTAAAGGACTAATTATGACCGCAGTACTCAAACCAAAAGATGAGAATGTTGTGTGGCATCAACACTCGATTGATAAAACATTTCGCGCGGATCTGAAATCACAAAAGCCAGCTGTGCTCTGGTTCACGGGGTTGTCTGGTTCTGGTAAATCGACAGTCGCTGGCGCATTAGAAAATCGCTTGGCACAGCTTGGTTACCATACTTACTTATTGGATGGCGACAATGTGCGTCATGGAGTATGTAGTGACCTTGGCTTCTCTGAGCAGGATCGTAGAGAGAACATCCGTCGTATTGGTGAGCTCGCTAAATTGATGGCGGATGCAGGCTTGATCGTGTTGTCAGCCTTTATTTCTCCGCACCAAGCAGAAAGACAATTGGTACGTGACTTACTGCCGGAAGGTGAGTTTCTGGAGGTGTTCGTCAATACGCCATTAGAGGTTTGCGAACAGCGTGATCCTAAAGGTCTGTATAAGAAAGCACGTGCCGGAGAGATCCCGAACTTTACAGGTATTAGTTCAGTGTACGAAGCGCCTCAGAACCCTGAGATTGATCTACCTGCAGGTGAGAAGACGCTCGATGAATTGGTTGAACTGTGTATTGATGCGTTGGAGAAGCGAAATATTTTAGCCAATTGAGATCGTTGGTATGATTAAGGCTGTCCACTTGCTTATCGGTTTGTTCATAACTGACAAGTAATACAGCCTTGGTTTACCGAGACAAGAAACCTATCCTCTATATTCTCTTTATTCTTCTCAATCCACTTCACTTTTTACACCGTCTATTTCTTAAACTCTATTATCTAGACGGTGTAATTCACGCTGCTTTTCACTTCTGTCTGAACCGTGAATTTCTGGCTCAATAGTGCAATCAGCTGGTCGTAATACTGTGTGTTTGGCTTGTTGCCAAGCAAGGTACAAAGCTCATTACCTGTTGGGCTGAATCGGTAGTAAACCAGCTTCACCCCTTTTGATAACGGTGCCAGTGACATACATTTACCTTGATAGGTTAGGTGCAGAGCTGGATCGAAATCAATTTCTCCAGACTCTAACTCAGTGCCGAGAATAATCCCGAGTTCAATCAAATGGAGCAGGCTAGAGTAGGGAAGGTTATGCCCACCAAGGTTGATGGTGTTGGTGGTGTCTCTTTTACCAAAGCTGAACAGCCCTGCATGAGATTTGAAGCCGAGTAAGAGCTTTCTGCTGTTATCGCTACCAAAGCTACAACCCAGTGATGCCGCTCTTTGTAGGGTCAGTGCTTCCTTTGGCGTCATGTCTTTTAAGATCTGAAGCGCCTTCATCGACGTCGAGCCTGGGTTAGTGACTTCTCGTTTCAGTACTTGAGCCCATAGCCTTTGCATCGATGTATTGTGGATCTCTTGTGCCATATCGAAAAAGCGGTACAGCCAGTCCTGATCCGGGTCGCCCGCCGCTTCATCCTTACATGAAGAGTGCGCCAACTTTAGAATCTGTTCTAGGTTCTTTTGGCGAAGCTCTCTACGTTTTTTCTCTCGCAATAGTGCCCGTTCGATAAGGGTACTCTCACCTTTATCGTTTGGCTTTGCATTGTGACTAATTAAGGAATCGAGGCCGAAGCTTTGTGCGATGTGCAGCATTCTGCTGGCACTGTCGGCAATATGAGGCTTTTTCTCATGCTTGTGCTGTGTATCGCTAGCATGCTCGATGATCACTGGCTGTTTGGTTTCTGACATAAGAGTATCCTAAGGAAACGACTTAACTGTCTAAAATGTAACTCTTTATCTTATTGGTGGCTAGATTTTGCGTGCAGAGTTGAAGGTTTCAACAAAATTTTACTGTTGCTAATGATAATAAAATGTTAAATTTGTTGTGGTTCTCAAGGAGGAGTTATGAATCAAGTCAATGATAACAAGCTGAAGAAACAGCTTTGTATAGGGTTATTACTCGCGACTTATGTCGCTGTGCTAGCTTACTTATCTAATTACATTGCGTAATTCAGAAGAAAATTATCGTTATTAAACTGTTATTGAATGATATCACTCGTTCAGTGACGGCAGCTCATCCTTGAGCCACCCTTCTAATGACTACATGTCGTCATATTCTTCAATCGCAGCACCTTCAATAAGATAACCGGTTTGCGCTAAGTCATGGCTGATCGACTCAGTTTTCAGCGTACCGACTAAATAAATCACATCCCATAACTGCTGTATTGGTGCACCTTTCGGGAACTTCACGTAGATGATTTGGTTCGGTGGTGGCGGTGGTACGTGGATACATGCGCCAAAGTAGGGTACTAGCAGAAACTCAGTGATCATATTCTCATCACCTTCCAATGGAATCACAAAACCAGGAATCTTTACTGTGCTGCCATTCAGTTCTGGGCGAACAGCACCAAGTGTCGATTGTTGAGGTTTGTCCATACTATTGTGGTCAACCATCGGCATGCCAAATGAATCTAGTTGAGCACGCTCTGATTCTGGAATCAAATCAATCCAATCAAGTGTTAACACCGATTCGTCGTTCTGAGTGGTTTCAGCGTGAGCTGTGCTGATAAATGGGAACAGAAGTAGCCCAAATATCAGGAGGAATTTGCGTTGCATCGTAGGTTCCTATTTTAGATTCGAATGGTCATGCCATCAGATAATGACTGACGGTAAGCCCTGAAAGCGGGAATAAAGCCGATAATGATTCCGGCAACTTGCACCAACATAAGCAGTTTCCACTCATGAGGTGTGATTGCGGATATCGATATGTTGATACCATAACTTTGTTGCACAATAGGAGCAACCACTGCGATCAGAGCAAACAACACCGCAACACCTAATGTAATGCCAAGGAAGGTTAGCGCACTGGCTTCACTGATCAGTAAACCAAACACATGACGAGGTCTGGCACCCATCGCACGCAGAATGGCCATCTCTCGACGTCTTTCTTGCAAGCTAGTGAGTAGACTACTCAGCATCCCTAGCAGTCCCGCGACTACAACAAACCCTGAAACAATCAGCAGTGCTTGCTCTGCCACTGCCATCATTCCCCACAATTCGTGAAGTGCAATGCCCGGCATAATGGCGCTCAAAGGTTCTTGGCGGTAGTTATTGATTTCTCGTTGCAGTGCGAAGGTTTGGATCTTTGAGTTAAGGCCAATCATCATCGCGGTAATCTGCTTTGGTTGGAAGTCACGTTGCTTTAGCGCTTCAGCATCCGGTGTGTGCCCGAGGTTAACCCCCGATTCCCAACCAACGTGAATCGCTTCAATGGCCTCTAACGAAACATGCACCGTTTTATCTACTGGTGTGCCGGTTGGCGCGAGTATTCCGACAATGGTGAAGGGCAGATTGTCGTGGCGACTGAAGGCGACATCACTGATACCGTGCGCCAGAATGATGTGATCACCAATCTTGTAATCTAACTTCTTCGCGACATCGGCACCAATCACGACATCAAATAGCTGATTAAACTCTTTACCTTGCTGAAAAGTAAGTGGTTGCTTACTTCCATAGCGATAATTCTCGAAGTAGCTATGGTTAGTGCCCATTACGCGGAAGCCTTTATGTGAATCACCCAATGAGATTGGGATCGCCCACTTTACAGCGTTGTGCTGGCTAAATTCTTCATAGCTTTTCCAGTCGATGTTGTTGGTCGCATTACCGATTCGAAATACGGAATAAAGCAGCAGGTTTACCTGACCTGAGCGGCCACCGACGATAAGGTCAGTACCTGAAATCGTATTCGCAAAGCTGCTCTTAGCTTCGGTTCTTACACGTTCCACACCGAGCAAGAGAATCACTGACACCGCCACGGTGAGAATAGTCAGAATGGCTGTGGCTTTACGGTTGAGTACGCTTTTTAAGGCTAAGTGAGTAATTACTTTCATACGACAACCTTAGCTTGGTTAGCGGTTTTTAAATCTATGGTTCGAGTGAACAGTTTTTCTAGTGTTGGATCGTGACTAACAAAGATCAAGGTAGAACCCGCCTGATTCGCTTGTTCTAGCAACAGTTCGATAAAGGCTTCTCGGTTGTTATGATCCAGAGCTGATGTCGGTTCGTCGGCAATAATGGTTTTGGGTTGGCCGATCAAAGCACGAGCGGCAGCAACACGTTGTTGTTGACCAATACTCAACTCGGTAACGGGCTTGTCCATGAGAGCTTGAGGTAGCTTTAATCTGAGCAACAACTCTTGAGCGGTGGCTTGCAGGCTGTTCTGACTTTTAGTGACTTGCTGCTTACGAATCTTAGAAAACTGACAAGGAAGCGTCACGTTGTCGATGACTGACAAGTAAGGAAGCAGGTTAAATTGTTGGAATATATAACCAATATGATCGGCTCTGAATTTGTCTCTCTGGCGAGGTGTTAGCTGTGTGAGATCTTGGCCAAGGATAGATACTTCGCCTTGTTCAGCTTGGTTGATTCCGGTCAGTAACCCTAACAATGTTGATTTCCCACAACCACTTGGCCCTTTTATGAAAAGGTGCTCTTGAGCTTGGATGTGCAGAGAAGGGATCTCTAGCGTTGGCGGTAATTCAGGCTTCCAACGAAAGCTAATATTTTCGAGTTTGACCACAAGTGATGAACTGTCAGAGGGCATGCGAGCTCCAATAATTAAAGCGGTGTATCTACTGGACAGCAATTAGAAGCATAAATTCCCTAGAGCACACCGATTTGAACAGCCAAGTAAGTAGGTACTTACTTGGCTGCTTATTTACGTTTAATCCGATCTGGGAGTGATTAGAATCGGAAACTAATACGCTCTGCGTTAAGCACTTCTTGTACTTGAGCTGTGTCTGTTAGTAGGTTCACCGTCATTTTTTCAGTGTTGCTGAACTTAGAGAACCACTGAGTGCTAACTGTGTCTAGCTTAGCAACATCTGAACATTCATAGTGGTACTCAACAGTGAACTCACCGTGGCCACCTTGTGAGTGATCGTGGCCTTCATGGTCGTGGTGCTCGTGACCTTCATGGTCTTTGTGGTCATCATGATCATGTTCAGCATGGTCATGGTCTTTGTGGTCATCATGATCGTGTTCAGCATGGTCATGGTCTTTGTGGTCGTCATGATCGTGCTCAGCGTGGTCTTTGTGGTCCTCATGACCGTGTTCAGCGTGATCATGGCCTTCATGCTCATCATGATCGCCTTCTAGCGTGTTGGTCACTGATTTAAACTTCAGAGTACAGCTCGCATTGTTAAAGCTAAACAGTTCGTCTGGCTTGTTCAGTTGTGCGATAGCTTGTTCAAACACTTTCTTTTGTTCAGCGGTTTCTGGATCATGTTCAAAGCCAACCACATCGGCACCTGGCGCTGTTATTTCAACAAGCAATTCTTGTCCATCTTGAGCGATGTTTACTTCAACTTGACCATGTACGTGCGCACCATGAGAGCGGAATTCTTCGTTTGCTAGAACATTAGTAGAGACAGTCATGCCGATAACAACGGCTAAAATAGAAGGTTTCATGTTTTGTTTCCTGAATAAAGGTTAATTAAAAAGTAGTGGTAATTAAGTGTTTTTGACAGGAGGAGAGCGCGCTAGATAGGCGAAATAGAGGCGCTGTAGTGAGGTTACTGATTCTGTGATAACGGCAGTAAACTCTGAATGAAACTCTGGAACTTGTGGCAGCGAGTGTGCCGTAATGAACTGATTTATTGAAAACAGCTCACAGTGATGCGAAGTGTGGTGCTCTGGGTCAATGTCCACCATGTGTGTTGCTGCTAACACGCTTAGCATGAGCATCAGCCCAAGCAAGAAGCTTGTTTTGCGTTTCACATTGTTGGGTGTGTCTTGCCACATCAGGATGATTAACCACAGAATAAAAAAAGGATACTGTTATAATATAACAATATCCTTTGATAAGATCTCGAAAAAGAGGTGAATATCTGATTAAAGACTCGCTTTAATCAATTCAATGACTTGCGTGACCTCTGATTCGTTAAGTGCGCCTTCTTTCACAAACAAGATTTTTCCCTGTTTGTCCTGAACAATAATCGCTGAGCTCTCTTCTTTCAGAGCCCAAGATGAAGCAACGGTGCCATCTTCGTCTAACACCATAGAAGACCATGGAAACTCTTCTTTGCTGCTTTCTGCTGACGATTTAACAAAAGAACCCGTACCCCAGATAGCATCATCTTGGTTGATGATGGTGGTGGTTTGGTAGCTGTCTTCTGAGAACTTCGAGGCGGTAATGGCTGCCATCAATGGTGCGTTTAGCTCTTTAGAGCTGCTACGGCCAGCGATAGCTTGAACGACGCGAACTTTACCTAGGAGGTTGCTGGTTGCCCAAGCTTGATATCCGGTATTACCGTCGTTTAGAACGATTTCACCATAGTTGCTAACATCAACAGCAGGCAGAGTTGAACCTACAGATAGATTGTGAGCATTGGCGAAGAGTGGAGAGGCCGCGGCTAAAAAAGCCAGTAGAGTTTTGTTTTTCATTATATTTTTGTTCCGCTTATTGGTTTGCACTGGAAGTATAATATGAAATTTGAAAAATGCCTCTTTAACTTTTTTATCGTACGACGTAGAAAGAAGTTGCAGGCTTGTTACCAAAAGGTATAATGCATCAATATCGAGATAAACAATAGATTATCTTGCTGTTTGCTAAAGGAATTAGCGATTAAATGTGCTTTGAACAGCGACGCTGTTCAGGTATGTGACTGTAGTACTCAAATGGAATTGAGGTTTTATTATGTTAAGAAAATTTTCTACTTACCGTCCACATCAGGTGGCGCGTTTCGTTAAAGTCCTGTTCAAGGGCCAATTTGCTATCGAAGGTATCGGAGAGTTTCGCTTCGACCAAGGCAAGGTGCTTCTTCCTGAAGTTTCAGACAAACAAAAGCTCACTATTTTTAAAGAAGTTAACGGCACGATTGCTGCGTTGCCGGTGTAACTGCGCTTTATCGATTTGTTTGCACCGAATAGATTAACAATGAAGAGGGCTTCCTAATGGAAGCCCTTTTTTAATGCGTGTACTTTCTCGCTGGTATGTCGAACGGCACTTTATTGTGGAGGGAAGCAGACACCTGTTCCACCCAACCCGCAATACCCATTCGGATTTTTAGCTAGGTATTGCTGGTGGTAGGTTTCTGCGAAAAAATATTTTCCAGCAGGCAGAACTTCCGTCGTGATCTCGTTGCCTAATGATTCAGTCATTGCTCGTTGATATTCACGTTTAGAGTGCTCAGCGATAGATTGTTGTTCTTCACTGAAGGTGTAAATCGCGGAACGGTATTGAGTCCCTAAATCGTTGCCTTGGCGCATCCCTTGAGTTGGGTCATGACGCTCCCAAAAGGTTTCAAGTATTCGAGCTAGAGAGGTTTGTTCGCTATCGAAAATGACACGAACGACTTCGGTATGGCCAGTTTGTCCAGTACATACTTGTTCATAAGTGGGGTTAACAGTGTATCCGCCAGCGTAACCAACGGATGTTGAAATAACGCCATCCAATTGCCAAAACAAGCGCTCAGCTCCCCAGAAGCATCCCATACCAAGTAGGACTTCTTGTTGAGAACTCGTAGGCGCATCGAGCAGGTCAGTTTGATTGACGAAATGGCGCTCAGTAATTCGAATTGGGTCAGCATTTCCCGGTAATGCGGTTGCTGCAGAAACCAGTTGTTGTTTGTTTAGCATGTTATATTCCTTTTCGCATACGTTTACCGCGCTGGCTTTTATTTAACATGGGTTCATATTAACTGTTGGTCAATATTGAATAAGTCTTTAAATTAGACCGTGTTATTCCAGGATTTATTACAGACTCAATGCCTATTTAGCGGTATTATTTCTTTTCACTTATTAACGTATTGATAACTTCTTCACCAATTAAACATGATAAGAAAAACTTTACCAGTTCTGATTGGCACTCTACTGTCATCGACGCTCGCTTTCGCTGACGTTTCCCTTGAAATCAAAGGGCTGGATGGAGCGCTTGAGGATAATGTTGATGCTTATCTGAGTGCGATCCCTGAAGAAGAGTATTCGATCTCACTAAGGTTCCAATCTCGCTTGGAATCTATGATTAAAGAAGCCCTGAATGCGTTAGGCTACTACCAACCTGTTATCACATTTACTCACTCCGAAGATGATACCGAGTTGACCGTTACGGTTGAGTCGGGAGAGCCTGTTATTATTTATGCTTCCGATATCGTTCTGACGGGTGAAGCCAAAGATGACCCAGACTTTCTAGCGTTGATCGCTAAGAGTAAGCTGTCTAAAGGTTCAATCTTGAACCATGGTAATTATGACTCTTTGAAATCGTCGATACGTAATCTTGGATTAGCGAAAGGCTATTTTGATGGGGCATATGACCTCAGTAAGCTAGAAGTCGCCCCTGAATTAAACCGCGCTTATGTTCGTCTTCATTATAACAGTGGTATTCGCTATCACTTTGGTACCACTCAGGTTACTGGTAGCCAAATAGAAGAGGATAAGGTGCAGTCACTCAAACCATTTAAAGATGGCGAACCTTACTCCATTACCAAAGTTGGTGAGTACAACCAAAATCTATCTAATACTGATTGGTTCTCGTCGGTATTTGTTGAGCCTGATTTAAGCCAGTTGGGTGAGGGCAGAGAGATTCCGATGAAGGTTAGCCTTGCTCCACAAGCTCGTAACCAAATCGAAACGGGTATCGGTGTCTCAACAGACCTTGGCGTAAAAGGCACTCTGAAGTGGAAAAAACCTTGGGTTAACGAAAAAGGCCATAGCTTCAATAGTAGCTTGTCGATTTCTAAGCCTGAACAGACGATTACGGCGGCGTATAAAATCCCATTGGATGACGTACTTAATGACTACTATCAAGTTAAGTACGGTATGAAGAACTTAGATAATCGAGATACCAAAAGTTTGGAATCAAATTTAGCCTTAGAAAGGTATTGGCGTCTGGATAATGGCTGGCAGCGCACGGTATTCATTCGGTACTTGGTCGAAAACTATGAGCAAGGTTTACAAGACGATTTAGCACAATTTGTATTGCCGGGGATCTCGTTCTCACGAACTCGAACACGAGGCGGTTCGATGCCGATGTGGGGCGATAAACAAACCATTATGTTTGAGGCGGGTGATGATACTTTGTTATCTGAAACCAAGGTGGTACGTTTTCAAGGGCGAACGGCATGGATACGAAGTATTGGCAATAACCATCGTGGTTTAACTCGCCTTCAATTCGGCGGTAACTTTGCAGACGAGTTTGAGAAGCTGTCTCCCTCGCTAAGGTTCTTTGCCGGTGGTGACAACAGTATCCGTGGTTATGGTTATGAGTCTATCTCTCCTCGCGATGAAAGTGGCGCACTAACGGGTGCAAAATTCATGGCAACCAGTTCGTTTGAATACCAATACCGTTTGGTTGGAAACTGGTGGGGGGCGGCATTCTACGACATTGGTGATGCATTCAATGACAAACCTGATTGGAAGCACGGTACCGGAGTCGGGGTGCGGTGGGCCTCTCCTGTTGGTCCAGTGAGTTTAGATTTTGCTTGGGGTCTAGATGCAGCAAAAGGTGATGAGTTCCAACTGCACTTTAGTTTAGGGAAAGAATTATGATCAAAGTGATGGGAAAATTCATTAAGTGGACGTCGATTTCATTGACGTCTATTTTACTGTTGTTGATAGCCTTACTAGGTTTTGTTTTGTTCACCAATCCAGGGTTGAACACTGTGCTATGGGGTGCTGAGAAAGCGTTGCCACAACTTAAAGTGGAAAGTACCAAAGGGGCGCTTTTCCCAAGCTTTACGCTTAATAACGTTCAGTTTAAAGATGACAGCCTGCATATCGATACCAAGGTTCAAAAGCTGAACTTGGCTATTAATCCTCGCTGTCTGCTCGATCCTAAGCTGTGTGTCGACCGCTTAGCTATTCAAGGGTTGGACTTCGCATTTACTGAATTGCCGCCAGCTTCTACAGAAGAAGCAGAGCCTACTCCGCCCGTAACATCGGTAAAAACACCGCTGCCAATCGTAATCAATCGAATCGCTTTATCTGATATCAAGCTGAATATCCTAGGCCATGAAATTGAATGGAGTCTGTTCTCTACGGCTTTGAGTATGCAGGGCGAAAAGCTGACGGTATCGCCAACCTTATTCAATGATCTGAAAGTTAAACTCGCGGAATCGACAGAAGAACCGCAAGCAGAAGCTGTCGAGCCAGGGACTGCTACTAAAACTGCTATCGAATTGCCGGAAGTCTGGATTCCTTTACAGATTATGTTGGAGCGTTTTGATCTCAACCGTTTTACCTTAGAGCAAGAAACGCCAATTGTGGTGAACCATCTTGGACTCGAGGCGCAAGCTGGTGGGCACTCTGTGAACGTTTCATCTCTCGAGCTCGACATGCCACAAGCAAGCGCGAATCTAACGACTAAGGTTGAGCTCAAAGGTGGCTACCCGCTAGACCTTTCTTTAGATGCTTTGGTGAAAGAAACCGACCTTGCTGGGCAGAAGTTGTCTCTGAAAGCGCAAGGTAGCGTGGCTAAACTAAACCTAGATTCCCAATTTTCTGATCTGATTGAGGCAAAGTTGTCTGGGGAGATTCAACCGCTAGAGCCAACTCTACCGTTTGACCTTCTTTTAGAGGGCGGCCAAGCGCAATGGCCTCTTACAGGCAAAAGCGATTACCAAGCGACAATTGATCAATTCAAAGCTGATGGCTCACTAGATTGTTTCAATGTTCTACTTAAAGGTGAAGCGGATGGTAAGGAGATTCCTGCCCTAGCCATCGACCTAAAGGGTAAAGGTACCACTGAACAAATAGAGCTTGAGCGACTGAAACTGAAGACCTTGGGCGGTGAACTCAATGGCTCGGTCAAAGCGAGCTGGAAAAAGCTTGTGAATTGGCAAGCGGATGTGACCCTAAAAGACATTCAGCCTGGTCTGCAATGGCCAGAAGCGGAAGGTAACATCAGCGGTAGTTTAGTGACTTCGGGGGAATTGACCGAAGCTGGTGGCTGGGCGATTGAGCTACCTAAGCTTGATATCGAGGGTATCTTGCGTGATTACCCGTTGGACATCGAAGGTCAGTTGTCAGCGTCGGATCGTAGTGCAAGTGGTGAGCCTAAACTGCAAACCAGCGGCTTGAGCTTGGCTCATGGTGTTAACTCGATTAAGGCACAGGGACAGCTTGATAAGCAATGGGACATGGGCGTTGATATTTACTTCCCTGAGCTGGTGAAAAGTGTTCCAGACTTGAAAGGACAAGTGATTGGTAACATCCAACTTAGCGGCCCCACGAAAGAGCCTGAAGTCGATCTTGCACTTAATGTTGATAAGGTCGATTGGAATAACGAAGCAACACTAGAATCCCTATCGCTTAATGGTTCGGTGGTTCCCCTACCATTGCCTGAAGCTCAAGCCGATCTTGTATTAAAAGTTAAGAACCTAACCTATCAAGATCAAAGTGTGGAAAGCATTGATCTTACGGTGAGTGGTGGTGAGAAGAAACACACAGTGACACTTGATGTGATATCCGACATCGTGTCGACCAGCTTGGCTATCTCTGGAAAATTGATTCAGAAGCCTTCTCTTATTTGGGATGGTTCGTTAGACAGAGTCAAAATCACCACTCAGCAGGGGCCTTGGGTATTAGACCAGCCTGTCGCGATAAAGGCGGACGTCGATAAGCAGTTTGCCGACGTTCAAGCGCACTGCTGGAAGCAATCTAGTTCGAGTGTCTGTCTGGATGAGGATATCCGCGCCGGAAAATCAGGTGAGGCTAAGATTGCAATCAATCAGTTCGACTTCGATCAGATCAAAGCCTTTGTTCCTAAAGAGACGGAACTGCAAGGTTTAGTGAATGTTAAAGCTCATGCCAAGTGGTCTGAACAAGGTGAGCCTGAGGTTACGGTAAGCGTTGATATGCCGAAAGGTCAGGTTGTTCAACAAGTTGGCGAGCCCATCACACTGGGTTGGGAAAGCGTTGCATTGAATGCCCAGCTAAAAGACAACAAACTGGATGCCGACTTTAAGTTGGATGTTTCCGACAATGGTGATCTGTCTGGCACGGTGTCGCTACCGGATATTCTTGTCGAAGACAAAATGGTCGATGCTGCAATTAAGCTGACCACGTTCCACCTTGATTTCTTACAGCCACTCCTAGGTGAATATAGTTTATTAAAAGCCGACCTTGAGAGTGAGCTTCAAGTTAAAGGCTCTTTGATGCACCCTCAAGTATTTGGTCAATTCTTTGTTGATGGCATTCAAGTCAAAGGTGATGTTACGCCTGTTGATGTGAAAGATGGCCGTATCGCTCTCGACTTTGATGGTTATAGTGCAAAGTTGGATGCGAATATTGAAACGCCCGATGGTCACCTTGATATCGAGGGAGGCGGGGTTTGGCAAGATCTTAAAGTATGGCACTCTAACGTCAGAGTGTTTGCTGATGAGTTGATGGTTGATATTCCGCCGATGGTCAAGGTGAAGGTCGTGCCTGATATGACCATTGATGTCACACCAGAATTGGCGAAAATCACCGGTGATATTGCATTACCATGGGGACGAATTGTTGTAGAAGACTTACCACCGTCAGCGGTAGGTGTCTCTTCTGATCAAGTTATCTTGAATAAAGATCTAGAGCCAGAAAACGAAGATGCGATTCCATTCAATGTGATGACTAATATTAATATTTCTATTGGTGATGACTTTAAATTGTCTGCCTTTGGTCTTGAAGGTGATTTGGTCGGTAAGCTTAACGTGGCTCAAAAAGATCAAGGTCCTTTTATTACAGGCGAAGTAAACATCGTCGATGGTACTTACCAATCATTCGGGCAAGACCTGTTGATCGAAGAAGGTAAGATTCTAATGAACGGACCTCCGGACCAGCCATACGTCGCGATAAATGCGGTACGTAACCCTGATAATACTCAGGACGATGTGACCGCAGGTATTCGAGTGACTGGCCCAGCGACAGAGCCGACGATAGAGATTTATTCTGACCCTGCAATGCCGCAAGCCAATGCGCTGTCTTATATTTTGCGTGGCCAAGATATCGACGGTGAGTCGAGCGGTTCGATGACAACCACCTTAATTGGTTTGAGTTTAGCGAAGAGTGGTAAGGTTGTTGGTGAAATCGGTGAGGCATTTGGTGTACAGGATTTACAACTGGATACCGCAGGTTCTGGTGATGACTCACAAGTAACGGTAAGTGGTTACATTTTGCCAGGCTTACAGGTGAAGTATGGTGTGGGTATCTTCAACTCGTTGGGTGAGTTTACCGTTCGTTATCGATTGATGCAGGATCTCTATGTCGAAGCTGTATCTGGCCTAGACAGTGCAGTAGACCTTCTTTATCAATTTGAGTTCGAGTAACACTTTGAGCGGGATTGACTAGCGGATGACGAATACTAGGGAGTGGGTATGCAGCACCTCGTTTTTGTTTATGGGACATTGAGAAAAGATCAATCGAACCACTACTATTTAAAACAGTGTGAGTGTTTAGGAAGGTTTGACACACCAGAGGAATACGCACTTTTTGATTTAGGTGCCTATCCGGCGATGATTCTTGGAAAGAAAAGTGTCGCTGGTGAGGTCTATATCATTAACGACGAAATTTTAGAGTCGCTCGATCGGCTAGAAGATGTTCCTGTTGAGTATCGTCGCGAGCAAATAGAGACTATATTTGGATTAGCATGGGTATATTTGTATCAGCTTGATCTAACAGCTAATAAAGAAATACTTTCGGGTAACTGGTGTAAGCGGAACAACCCGCTATAGTGAATGAACTACTGGAAGCATTCTGACGCAATAGCTAAAAGTCTCAATGTACAGGCTAGTCTTTTCCACTAGGAGGAAATTATGAAATATCTATTATTGGTGCTATCAGTAATGTTATTTGGTTGTGCGCAAACTCCGCCACCAACGTCAATGAACACAGCCGATTGGCAGAGCTTTGGCGAAGAAATGGCGCTAAAAGGAAAAACCAAGCAGACTGAAGCAAGCTTGGCTGAAGCCGCGTCTTCACCATCCATTGATGCAGACTTATATGCCGCTTATGGTCAAGGTTATGAAATGGGTAAAACTCAGTATTGTTCTCAAAACCCGAGAGCGCTAGGTCGCCGTGGTGAGACTTACCTTGGGATTTGTGACGACGTCGATAAATGGTTCCGTTTTAACTACGAACGTGGTGCTGAATCAAAGTATAGCGTTCAATAATTCGGTGATTGTTTAACGCAGCGAACAACAAAAAGCCAGCATGTGAATGCTGGCTTTTTTAATGACGTTAATTTAATAAATAAACGAATGGCTTAGTCTGGGTTAAGCTCAAGAAATTCTTCTACTTTTTTCACCATGTTCTTCGAACCGACAAAGAAAGGTACGCGTTGGTGTAGCTCTGTTGGTTTGATATCCATGATGCGTTGGGCACCATCGGATGCGATGCCACCCGCCTGCTCCATGATGAAGGCTATTGGGTTACATTCATACAATAAACGTAGCTTACCTTGAGGGTGGCTTTCTGTACTTGGGTACAGGTAGATGCCGCCTTTAAGCAGGTTACGGTGAAAATCAGATACAAGAGAACCAATGTAGCGAGAAGTGTAAGGGCGATTATCACTTGGTTCGCTTTCCTGACAGTATTTTATGTACTTCTTAACACCTGTAGGGAAACGAATGTAGTTACCTTCGTTGATTGAGTAAATTTTACCTTCGTCAGGGATCATCATATTTTCATGAGACAGACAGAAGGTACCCAATGATGGGTCGTAGGTGAAGCCATTTACGCCTGCACCAGTTGTGTATACAAGCATGGTTGAAGAACCGTAAATTACGTAACCTGCGGCCACCTGCTTATGTCCAGGTTGTAGGAAGTCTTCTTGCGTTGGTGGAGTTCCAATCGGTGATACTCGACGGTAGATAGAGAAAATGGTACCAACCGATACATTCACATCGATGTTTGAAGAACCATCAAGTGGATCCATCAGTACAACGTATTTTGCGTTTTTGTTGAGCTCTTTATTGAAGGCAACGGCTTCGTCTTCTTCTTCACTCGCGACGCCACAAACTTGATCTCGAGCTTCAAGTGCGGCTTTAAATTTGTCGTTAGCATACAGGTCTAGCTTTTGTTGCTCTTCACCTTGCACGTTGTCTGTACCAACAGCGCCAGTAATGTCGACAAGACCTGCTTTGTTAATTTCGCGGTTAACAATTTTTGCAGCAAGGCGAATTGATGACAAAAGGGATGATAGATCACCGCTTGCATGGGGGAAGTCATTTTGTTTTGCAACAATGAACTCACCAAGGGTGCGCATCTCAGACATGTTATTTCCTTAAACTTCTCTGAATATTAGGGGGGATTTGAGCACTATTGAATTTGCCTCTTGTACGGGCTTTATTCATCTAGACGCTTACCTAAATTCTAAAGGCTAGATCTTTTTAATGGTAATGAACTAAGCGACGCAGATCTCACTTACTATGTCGACTAAATTTGTTTTGCATTGTCACTCGCTTTTAATCGTCATTTAATGATAATGAGTGCTAGCCGTTTTAATTAGGCATCGTTTATTTAGCCAAGCGTTTGGAAGCAATTTATGCATATTCATATCTTAGGAATTTGTGGCACCTTCATGGGAGGTGCTGCGGTATTGGCTCGTCAATTAGGTCACAAGGTTACCGGTAGTGACGCGAATGTGTACCCACCAATGAGCACTTTGTTGGAATCTCAAGGGATTGAAATTATTGAAGGGTTCGACCCAAGCCAATTAGAACCAAGGCCGGATCTCGTAGTTATCGGTAACGCAATGAGCCGTGGTAACCCGTGTGTTGAGTATGTGTTGGATAACAACCTGAGATACACATCTGGCCCTCAGTGGTTGCAAGAGTTCCTGCTACATGACCGTTGGGTATTGGCGGTATCGGGTACGCATGGCAAGACAACAACATCGAGCATGCTGGCTTGGGTCTTAGAGGACTGTGGCTATGCACCAGGCTTTTTAGTTGGTGGTGTGTTGGGTAACTTTGGTATTTCTGCTCGTCTTGGTGAAAGCATGTTCTTCGTGGTAGAAGCCGACGAATACGACAGTGCTTTTTTTGATAAACGATCTAAGTTCGTCCATTACCACCCAAGAACCTTGGTGATGAATAACCTAGAGTTCGATCATGCGGACATCTTCGATGATCTTGAGGCAATTAAACGTCAGTTTCATCACTTAGTGCGCACTGTGCCAAGCAATGGCCGTATTTTCTCACCTAAGCAAGATACGGCTATTCAAGACGTTCTATCTCGTGGCTGTTGGAGTGAGACTGAATCGAGTGGTGAACTCGGTGATTGGGATGCGAAGAAGCTGGTTAAAGACGGCTCTAAATTTGAGGTTTACTTCCAAGGCGAATGCGTTGGAACTGTCGACTGGGATTTGGTTGGCGACCATAACGTCAATAATGCTTTGATGGCGATTGCAGCTGCGCGACATGTAGGGGTGACACCTGATTTAGCGTGTGAATCGTTGGCGAAGTTCATCAACACCAAACGTCGTCTAGAGTTTAAAGGCGAAGTGGCAGGCGTTTCTGTCTATGACGATTTTGCACATCACCCAACGGCAATTGAACTTACGCTGGGCGGCTTACGTAATAAGGTCGACACGAAGAAAATCATTGCCGTGCTAGAGCCTCGTTCTGCCACCATGAAACGTGGTGTGCATAAAGAAACCCTGGCTGATTCGTTGAAGCAAGCGGATTCTACCTACTTATTCCAACCGGAAAACATTGGTTGGTCGGTACAAGATGTTGCGGACGCTTGTCACCAACCGGCACACGTGAGTGGTGACATGGATGCATTCGTTGCTAAAATTGTCTCAGAGGCACAAGCGGGCGACCAAATCTTGGTAATGAGTAATGGCGGTTTTGGTGGTATTCACCAAAAACTGTTGGATGGGTTGGCACTCAAAGGCTAATGGCGTTCACGACCTTATAATTTGAAGTAATTGAGAACATGACAAAACACGATAAAGCGATAACTCTTGCTTTTACTGGCGCATCCGGTGCGCCTTATGGCTTGCGTTTACTTGAATGCCTTTTGGCGGCCGATTATCAGGTCTACTTGCTGATTTCATCGGCAGCACGAGTGGTATTGGCGACCGAGCATGAACTCAAGCTACCTGCTGGGCCGGATGCGGCGAAACAAGCTTTGGTTAAACATCTTGGGTGTGACCCCGAAAAGCTGGTGGTGTGTGGCAAAGATGACTGGTTCTCGCCGGTTGCCTCTGGATCAGCAGCGCCGAAGCAGATGGTGGTGTGTCCATGTTCTGCAGGAAGCTTGGCTTCAATTGCACATGGCTTGTCGGATAACTTGATTGAGCGAGCGGCAGATGTGGTCATGAAAGAGCGAGGCCAATTGTTGTTGGTGGTTCGTGAGACGCCATTTTCGACGCTTCATTTAGAGAACATGCACAAACTCTCAACCATGGGCGTGACGATCATGCCTGCTGCTCCAGGCTTTTATCACCAACCCAAGTCGATTGAAGACTTGGTTGATTTTATGGTGGCGCGCATTCTGGACCATCTTGGTATCGAGCAAGGTTTAGTGCCACGTTGGGGTTACGATCAACGTAATTGATCCAAACTTGATAGCTTATTGTTAAAATTCGAATTACAATTCTGAACACTCATCGGGGAGCGAACCATTCAAATAATGAATGCGAGCTGAGATCAAGCATACGCTTGGGACCCGTAAACCTGAACCAGATAATGCTGGCGTAGGAATTGAGTTAGGAACAACCTCTACCGTTCTCCTCCCTCAAACCTGTGCCGCTCAGACCATGGAGAGCGTCCAGTGAAAATCACATTAACTACCCTTGCTGTAACTACAGCGATCTCTTTTTCTGCCTTCGCTGCAGACAACACTTTGACTGTATATACCTATGACTCTTTTGCTGCGGATTGGGGCCCTCGTCCTGCCGTTGAAAAAGCATTTGAAGAGAAGTGTGGTTGTGATGTGAACTTTGTCGCGCTCGAAGATGGCGTGTCTATTCTTAACCGTTTGCGTCTTGAAGGCGGTAACAGCAAAGCTGACATCGTGTTAGGTCTAGACAACAACCTAATGGCTGAAGCGAAAGCAACGGGTTTATTGGCTGAGCACAACGTTGATACTTCATCAGTAACACTGCCTAATGGTTGGGATGACAGCACCTTTGTACCTTATGACTTTGGTTACTTTGCCTTTGTATATAACACAGAGAAACTCGCAAACCCGCCTAAAAGCCTAAAAGAGTTGGTTGAGCAGCGTGATGATCTGAAGGTTATCTACCAAGATCCACGTACTTCAACACCTGGACAAGGCATGATGTTATGGATGAAATCTGTTTACGGTGATGAAGCAACGGCAGCTTGGAAGAAGCTAGCTCAGAAAACCGTTACGGTAACCAAAGGTTGGTCTGAAGCTTACTCTATGTTCCTAGAAGGTGAGTCTGACTTGGTTCTGTCTTACACAACGTCTCCGGCTTACCATATCATTGCAGAGAGCGATTCTAAGTACGCAGCAGCGAGCTTCGAAGAAGGGCATTACACTCAAGTTGAAGTGGCCGCTAAGGTTAAAGGCAGTAACAACGAAAAGCTTGCTGATGAGTTTATGGCCTTTATCCTAAGTGATGAATTCCAATCGGCGATGCCTACAGGTAACTGGATGTATCCAGTAACGGGTGTCGAGCTACCAAAAGGTTTTGAGCAGTTAACTGTACCGCAGAAGGCGCTGAGCTTTAGCTCTGAAGAGATCGCCGAGAAGCGCAAGCCTTGGATTCGTGAATGGCAGAGTGCACTTACTTTCTAACGTACTTTTAAAAATTAGCTTTCTGTATTTAAAGATTCATTCGACATCAATTGAGTGAGCCATTTACGGTAAAAATCAATCTATGATAAAGAAAACACCTAAGGTCGGGATCTGGGTTGCGATACTCATTACCGCCTTCGTGGTTTCAGCAGTTGGGGCATTGCTTAGCAATGCCCCTTCTCTTGATATCAGCCAAGTATGGTCAGATCCTTACTATTGGCATGTAACGAAATTCAGCTTTTATCAAGCGACATTCTCAACAGTGCTGAGTGTTGGTTTTGCTATACCTATTGCGCATGCTTTGTGTCGTAGACAATTTTTTGGACGAGCCTTGTTATTAAGGTTGTTCGCGTCGACCTTGGTTCTGCCTGTGTTGGTCGGAGTATTTGGCTTGCTGGCGATTTACGGCAACAGTGGTTGGTTAGCTAAGTTCTTAGCGAACTTCGACATTGAGCTACCATTCTCGATTTATGGCTTGAATGGTATTTTGTTGGCGCACGTTTTCTTCAACCTGCCTTATGCCAGCCGTTTACTTCTGCAAGCGTTAGATACCGTGCCTGCCGAGCAGCATAAACTCTGTGCTCACTTAGGCATGAGCCATTGGAATAAATTTAAATGGGTTGAATGGCCGAGGCTAAGACAGCAATTGCCTCATGTGTGTGGCTTAGTCTTCATGTTGTGTTTCACCAGCTTTGCTACCGTGATGGCGTTGGGTGGTGGTCCGAAATCAACCACCATTGAGCTAGCCATCTATCAAGCAATCAAATTCGACTTTGACCTGCAAGCTGGCGCGTTGCTCGCGATATGGCAAATGCTGTTGTGTGGCGTATTAGCTGTGAGTATTCAGCGTTTGTCTAAGCCTATATCTGTGACGGCTAGTCAGCTGTCGGAAGAGAAGTATTTGGTCAAGGACAGCTGGTGGTCAAAAGCTTGGGATAGCTTTTGGATCATCATAGTCTCAATGCTGGTATTGCCGCCCTTAGCGATGGTTATTTTAAGTGGTATTAACTCTCAGGCGCTCACTGTACTGAGCAGCGAGCCATTTTGGGCTGCGTTAATGACCTCGGTTCGTGTTGCTGCCCTCGCAAGTATCATCGCTGTTGGTATTGGTATCACGATCCTTCTAACCAGTCGCGCATGGCGTTTGCAGAACAAGAACTTTAGAGCGGATAAGATTGAGCTGATTGGCACTATTATTTTGGTGACACCGGGCTTGGTGATTAGTACTGGCCTCTTCTTATTGCTACGTTCATTTACCGATGTGTTCAGCTTAGCTTTCTTTATTGTGATTGCCGTAAACAGTTTGATGGCGCTGCCTTACGTAATTAAAACCTTAGCTCAACCTATGCTGCATTTGTCTCAGCAGTACCAGTATGTGTGTGCAAGCTTAGGAATGACAGGGTTCACTCGCTTTAGGTTGGTGGAGTGGCGCGCATTACGTAAACCTATGGCACAAGCATTCTCAATCAGCTTTATGCTGGCGATGGGCGACTTAAGTGCGATTGCCTTGTTTGGTAGCCAAGATTTTAGAACTCTGCCTTTGTATCTATTCCAATTGTTAGGCAGCTATCAAATGGAAGCGGCGGCTGTGGTGTCAGTGAGTTTACTGTTGTTGAGTGTGGGCAGTTTTAGCCTGATTGAATTTTTGTTTACTCGAAGCTCAAAGCTAAAGAGTTAAGGAACCGATGATGTTAGTGATGAAAGATGTGGATTACCACTATCACCAAGAGTTGTTTAGTTTTGATTTCCAAGCCGAGCAGGGTGATATTGTTGCTCTGATGGGGCCAAGTGGTGCGGGTAAATCAACGCTACTCGCATTGGTTGCTGGGTTTATCGAGCCTACATCGGGTGAGATCTCAGTGGCTGGCCAGTCGCTTATTGGCAAAGAAGCACATCAGCGCCCATTGGCGATGTTGTTCCAAGAACACAACCTATTTTCTCACCTCACGGTGCGTGAAAATATTGGATTAGGCTTACATCCAGGGTTAAAGCTTACCGTAACCCAAAAGCAATCTGTGGAACAAGCCGCAGCACAAGTGGGTGTTGCTGAGTATTTGGATAGATTGCCTGAGCACTTATCAGGCGGTCAACGCCAGCGTGTCGCACTAGCGCGTTGTTTTGTTCAACCACACGACATTTGGCTGCTTGATGAACCTTTTTCTGCGCTTGACCCTGTGCTGCGGGAAGAGATGCTGAGCTTGGTAAAGCGATTAGCGGCAGAGCGCAATATTACCGTCTTGATGGTGACACACCATTTAGGAGATGCACGCAGCATTGCAAATAAGTTTGTTTTTGTGGCGCTAGGTAAGGTTTTGGTTGAAGACTCGATAGAGGTACTGACGGCGGAGCATCCACAGCCAGAATTAAGCTCATTTGTTAAAGCGGGTGAGTGACGATTCATCACTTTTGTTGGATATCTTTAATATTGAGTACGTAGAAAACAAAAAGACCTAGCATGCGCTAGGTCTTTTATTCACTCTATAAGTAAAGCGAGATAACGATTAGTCTTCTAGCTTTAGCTCTTTTAAGATTTGGAAAATTTCACGAGAAGACTTTGCAGGCTTGTTCGCAGATTTCTCTTTGTTAGCCTGGCGAGCTAGCTGACGAAGACGCTGACGGTCTGCTTCAGGGTACATTTCCATGACTTCTGAAATAGCCGCATCACCTTCAGCAACAACACGATCACGCAGTTGCTCAAGCTTATGTAGCTCAGCTGTTGCTTGTGAGTGTTTGTTGCGTACTTTATCCAAAGCCGCTTGAATTGGCTCAGGATCGACATTGCGCATTACTTTACCAATGTATTGAAGTTGACGACGCTTCGCTTCATTTTTAAAGCGTTGTGCATCTTTAATCGCTTGTGCCAAATCTTCAGACAGCGGAAATTTGTCTAATACAGAAGGCTTTAGACCAACAAGCTCTTCTCCCAGCTTTTGCAGGGCATCCATGTCCGTTTTCATTTCTGTCTTACTTACCCAGATGATTTCTTCTTCTGGTTCCCATGGGGCTTTTTGGTTTTTGCGAGCCATCTTTTCTGCCTATGTCACTATCTCAAACGAATATATTGCCTATTTTAGCAAGAATCTTGGGGAGAAAGCGAAATTCTTGTTATCCTACGTAATATTGACCTAAAAAATTAGAATAGATATGGATGTAAAACAGCAAGTCGCCCAGCAAAGAGTTGAGCTAGAAGCCGCAGTAGCTAAAGCGTTGGATATGGCATCAGTGAGTGCAGACGCAGCTGAGGTCGCTATTACTAAGTCAACGGGTTTAAGTGTTTCAACACGTATGTGTGAAGTGGAAAACGTTGAATTTAATAGTGATGGTGCGCTAGGTATTACTGTTTATCGCGGCCAGAAAAAAGGCAGCGCATCTACATCTGATCTGAGTGAAAAGGCCATTGCTCAAACAGTAGCGGCTGCGCTTGATATCGCTCAGTACACTTCTGAAGACCCATTTGCAGGTCCTGCAGCAAAAGAATACATGGTAAAAGAAATTCCAGACTTGGATCTTTTCCACCCTGATGAACCAAACCCTGATTATGCTGCTGAAATTGCGATTGCTGCTGAGAAGCAAGCGTTAGCTTATAGCGACAAGATTAAGCAGAGTGATGGCGCAAGCTACGACAGCCATTATGGCGTTAAGGTTTATGGTAACAGCCATGGCTTACTAGCAAGCTACGCTTCAAGTCGCCATAGCACGAGCTGCTGTGTGATTGGAGAAGGCGCTAACGGTGAAATGGAACGAGATTACAGCTACACCGTTGCACGTCACCGCGATGAGCTATGGACGCCTGAGCGCGTAGGTCAAGAAGCAGCAGAAAAGACCATTAGCCGTTTGGATGCGAAAAAGCTACCAACAGGCCAATACCCAATTATGTTTGCTAACGATGTAGCTACTGGCCTGATCGGTCACCTTGTGATGGCGATCAGTGGCGGTAACCTTTACCGCAAGTCGTCATTCCTATTGGATCATCTAGGTCAGAAAATCCTACCGGACTGGTTTAATATTTCTGAGCGACCACATATCCTGCGAGGTTTGGCTTCAAGCCCGTTTGATAGCGAAGGTGTGTTCACTCAAGATCGTGAAATCATCACTGACGGTGTGCTAGCTACTTACTTACTAACTAGCTATGCCGCACGTAAAATGGACATGACACCAACAGGCCATGCGGGTGGTATTCATAACTGGTTTGTTAAATCGACCGGCCAAAACTTTGAGCAGATGCTAAAAGAGTTAGGGACTGGCTTCCTAGTCACTGAAGTGATGGGCCAAGGCGTAAACACCGTAACGGGTGATTATTCACGTGGCGCTGCAGGTTTCTGGGTTGAGAACGGAGAGATCCAATACCCAGTATCGGAAGTGACGATTGCGGGTAACCTAAAAGACATGTTTACTCAGATTGTTGCAGTCGGTAACGACGTAGAAACACGTTCTCAGATTCAAACGGGTTCTATCTTGCTTGAGTCAATGAAAGTCGCAGGTGAGTAATTCAATTAACACTAATTGATGAATTAAAAAAGGGAGCCAATGGCTCCCTTTTTGTTTTCTGTATGTCGCCAAAAATTGGCTAGCTGCTTCTGCTAACTAGATCAGTATGGTGGCTAAGCCTAAGAACACAGATAGGCCAATAACATCGGTTACGGTGGTCAGTGCCATACCGCCAGCAAGGGCTGGATCGATATTCATTTTCTTCAGCATCACCGGGATGGTTACACCGGCAATACCAGCCACTATCAAGTTGGTCATCATCGCTGCTGAGATTATGCCTCCCAGTATCCAGTTACCTTTCCAAGCGACCACGATACCGCCAATGATAACGGCCCATAGAACGCCGTTTAGGAAGCCGATTGCCGCCTCTTTGAGTAACAGTTCGCGTTTGTTACTGTCACCGATATGACCGAGTGCCAAACCACGAATCACTAAAGCAACGGTTTGGTTGCCCGCAACACCACCCATTGAAGGTACGATAGTCATCAGTACTGCTATCGCTGCCATTTGGTCGAGCGTTGCTTCAAACATATTCGATACCGATGCTGCAGCAAGTGCCGCGAGTACGTTAGCACCAAGCCACACACTACGACGACGAGCGGATTTTACGACTGGTGCGAAGGTATCTTCGTCATCGTCCATACCCGCCATACTCATCATTGAGTGTTCAGCATCTTCACGGATAACATCAACCACGTCATCGATGGTGATACGACCAACAAGGTGTTGATTGCTATCGACTACTGGCGCTGAAACCCAATTACGACGTTCGAACAGGCTCGCAATATCTGAAGCGCTGGTTTCAACCGCGATCGCTTCGTCGGCATCCTCCATCACTTCGGAAACTGCCACATCAGGCTGAGTCGTTACTAGTGTGGTAAGCGATAGGTTGCCGATAAGACGTTCTTCTTCATCAATAACATACAGAGCGTCAGTTGCATCGGGCAGTTCGCCACGCATACGCATGTAACGCAATACAACGTCAACATCGACATCACCACGAATCGTGATTACGTCGGTATTCATGATCGCACCCGCTGAATCTTCAGGGTACGACAGGGCGGTTTCAACTAATGCACGATCAACAGAGTCCATTTGAGAAAGGACTTCGCGAGAAACATCGTCGGGTAGGCTTCGAAGTACGTACGCGACGTCATCGGTTTCCATACCTTCGGTTGCTTCTGCTAAGGTCTCCGGTGCCATTTTTGACACAAGAGCATCTTTGACGTCTTCGTTTAGTTCATCAAGAATTTCACCGTAGTCTTCAGGGTCGGTGAGTTGCCAGAGTACGTCACGACTTTTGCGAGGGGAGGCTTCTAAAAGGTGTGCAATATCCTCAGGTTCCATGTCCTGAAGTTGTCGGCGTACGTGAACAAATCGGCCGTTTTCTAGGGCTTCGCTGACTTCTTGGAGGGTTTGGTGAGCTTGGTCGAATTCTAATTGCTCTGCCATATTTTCCTCCTATCTCATTATTCTAACAATGTTTGGAATAGTAACTTAATTCTGGGGCTTATTTAAATCATAAACTTAGATAGAACTAAGATTTAATATTGGTTGGTTCACTGTTTGAGTCTTATGTGTTGTAAGTGAAGCGTTTTCGCTACTCACCCTCATCAAACTTGTCTTCAATGAGATGACAGACGGCATCAAGCGCTTGCTGTGAATCGGTGCCTGCAGCTTGAATAGTAATATGTTGCCCTTGCGCTGATTCCAGCATAAGTAGCCCCATCACACTGTCTGCAGTTGCGATTTTATCTTCTTCGCTATGGATAGTGATGGTTGCATCAAAGCTTTGGGCAAGCTCAACCAATTTTACGGCTGCTCTAGCGTGAAGACCCAAGCGATTTTGGATCAGTACAGTTCGAGTTAATTCCATGGTTAGCCCTGTTGGTGCTTCTCTAGGGAGGCGTGTCTGATTTGAACTTGATGACCTAGTTGATCGAAGTACTCACCAATTTTTTGAGTTAGATAAACCGAGCGGTGTTTACCGCCAGTACAACCAATCGCGACCGTTAGGTAACTGCGATTATTCTTCTCCAACATTGGCAACCACTGTTCAACAAAGCCTTGGATCTGTTGCTTGAGCTCAAGAACTTCTGCGTGTTTTTCTAGAAAAGAGTGAATTGGAGCATCAAGACCTGTTAAAGGCCGTAGTGCTGGTTCCCAGTGAGGGTTCGGCAAAAAGCGAACGTCGAACACATAGTCGGCATCACTTGGTAGGCCGTATTTAAAACCGAAAGATTGAAAGACAATGATTAGCTCTTGCTTCTCTTTGCCTTCAACTTTAAATCGAACCTTTTCGCTCAATTCGTAGAGGTTGCAGTCACTACTATCAATCACAATGCAGGCTTGCTCTGCGAGAGGTGTTAGGAGTGTCTTTTCCAAATCAATCGCTTGCTCAAGAGATAATTTTTCTTGGCCGATCGATAACGGGTGGATTCTGCGTGTTTCGCTGTAGCGCTTGAGTAACGTCTGCTTGCTTGCATCGAGGAACAAGACGTTCACATCAATGTTGGTTGCAGACTCTAGCTGCTCTAGCATTTCTGTTACTAGCTGAGGCTCTTTCGGTAGGTTACGAATATCAATGCTAACCGCGACGTTTTGATTGATCTCACGTACCGATTCGACAAAGTCGTTGAGCAGGTTTACTGGCAGGTTATCGACGCAGTAATACCCCAAGTCTTCAAGGACTCGTAGCGCAACACTTTTACCGGCCCCAGATTGGCCACTAACAACGATTAACCGCATGTTATTGCTCGCAAGTTGGCACTTGAATCATGATGTCGTAAAGCTCTTGATCGCTTTGAGCGTTACGCAACTGTTTCAGAGTCTGCTTATCGTTTAGTCGCTCTGCCATACAAGAAAGGGTTTTTAGATGCTCCTTACATTGTTCACTTGGAACAAGCAGGGCAAATAGTAGGTCGACAGGACGATTATCAATCGCATCAAATTCGATGGGATCTTGGCATTGCAGTAATACAGCAATCGCTTTATCACTGACATTCATACGAGCGTGGGGAATAGCAATGCCATTACCAATGCCTGTACTGCCCATTTTTTCACGGCTCAACATGCACTCAAACAGTTCTGTTGAATCTTGACCACAGCTTTCTGCTGCGATCTGACTGATGAGCTCAAGGGCTCTTTTTTTGCTTGTGCATTGGACTGCACTTTTGGTGCAGTCCAATGAAAGTACTTCGCTTAATTGCATGTTAGTGACTACTTAGCTTTTCTTTGTGCTTGTTGAGTTGGCGGACGAGTTTATCAACCAATGAATCAATCGCGGCATACATGCTTTCATCTGTTGCTGTCGCATGGATTTCCCCCTGATTTATATGCAGGGTAGCTTCTGCGATGTGATTGATTTTCTCAACTTTTAAAACAACCTGAACGCTATTGATATGATCAAAGAAGCGCTCAAGTTTGTCGAATTTGGTGTGAACATAGTCTTGCATTGAATCGGTAAGATCAACGTGATGGCCTTGAATATTGATTTGCATAGACTTTCCTTTTCAGTTGGTTGCCTGATCATAGTTGCTAAGTAACTAGCGACTAAATGAGCTTATAGCAGGCGTTTACGCTGACTCGAAGGGGCAATGCCCAGAGACTCACGGTATTTCGCTATCGTACGTCTAGCTACCTGAATTCCTTGGTCAGCCAGTAAAGCAGCAATCTTGCTATCACTTAGAGGTTTCGCGGTGTTTTCTGCTGCGACAAGCTTCTTAATGAGTGCGCGAATTGCTGTCGATGAACATTCACCGCCATTGTCAGTGCTGACATGGCTTGAGAAAAAGTATTTGAGTTCGAAGATTCCACGTGGTGTATGCATGAATTTTTGAGTCGTCACACGAGAGATCGTGGATTCGTGCATATCAACAGCTAACGCAACATCATTCAGAACCATTGGCTTCATCGCTTCTTCGCCATGTTCGAAGAAATCACGTTGATGTTCAACAATGCATCGCGCAACTTTGAGTAGCGTCTCATTTCGACTCTCTAGGCTTTTAATTAGCCACTTTGCTTCTTGCAAATTTGAGCGGATGTATTGATTGTCGGCGCTGTTGCCTTTACTACCCAGATCAGCGTACTGCTGATTCACTTTCAGTTTAGGCACGCTATCAGGGTTAATGGTCACTAACCATTTGCCAAGGTCTTTGAAGACAGATACATCCGGGACCACATACTCAGTTTCATCCGGAGTAATCTTACTGCCAGGGCGAGGGTCCAGCTGTTGAATAAGCTGCAAAACTTCACGTAGTTCTGCTTCTTTCAACTTGGTCTCTTTGATAACCAATTTGTAATCACGGTTACCAAGTTGGTCAATATGGCTAGTAAGTACTAACTTAGCTTCGTTGAGCCAAGGAGTATCTTGAGGGAAGGTTGCCAGTTGCAGTAATAAGCAATCTTGCAGATTGATTGACCCGACACCTAGCGGGTCAAATTGTTGAATTCGTTTACGTACGGCTTCAATTTCATCAAGCTCGATCTCTTCATTGTCGAAGTTTTCAAGGATGTCTTCACAAGTTACAGTGAGGTAGCCATAGTCATCGATGGCATCAATCAACGCGAAAGCTATGCTTCGGTCGGTGTCAGTGAATGGTGTTAGATCGAGTTGCCAAAGTAGGTAATCGTGCAGGCTTTGAGTGGTTTCACCTTGGTAAACAGGCATGTCGTCATCAACTGCAATACCTGTATTACCGGTGTTTGCGCTGTAGACGTCTTCCCAAGTTGTGTCGATTTCTAGTTCGTTGCCAATCTCTGATTTTTCGATTAAGTCTGAACTATCAGGTAAGTCTTGCTCTGTGGCTTCAACGGTTTCTTTTTCGTCACTGCTAGGTTTTTCTTCCGATGTTGGCGTGTCTTCATTGCCTTCTTCGACATCGAGTAGTGGGTTAGATTCAAGTGCTTCTTGAATCTCTTGTTGCAAATCTAAAGTAGACAATTGCAACAAACGAATCGCTTGCTGCAATTGAGGAGTCATTGCTAACTGTTGGCCTAGCTTAAGTTGTAATGAGGGTTTCATTCAGTGTGACTTACCTAGTTATTATTCTTAGAACTCTCGATACTCTCTATATAATCATAGACGGAATTGTTCGCCTAGATAAACTTGTTTAACTTGTTCGTTATTGAGAACATCTTCAGGAGTACCTTCAGCGATTAGGTGTCCTTGGCTTACGATGTAAGCTTTTTCACATACGTCTAGTGTTTCACGAACGTTGTGGTCGGTAATCAAAACGCCCAAGCCACGATCGCGTAGGTGAACAATGATTTTTTTGATATCGATAACCGAGATCGGGTCAACACCAGCGAACGGTTCATCCAGAAGAATGAACTGCGGGTTTGCTGCTAGTGCGCGAGCAATCTCAACACGACGACGCTCACCACCCGACAGAGCCATACCATTACTGGTGCGGATATGTTGGATGTGGAATTCTTCAAGCAGGTCTTCCAACTTATCTTGACGCTGTTCATTGGTCATCTCATCACGGGTTTGTAATACCGCCATGATGTTGTTCTCAACTGACAACTTACGGAAAATCGATGCTTCTTGTGGCAGATAACCGATACCAAGACGAGAGCGACTGTGCATTGGCAAGATACTGATGTCTCGGTCATCAATGCTGATGGTGCCCTCATCACGCGCAACCAGACCAACAATCATATAGAAAGACGTGGTTTTACCTGCACCGTTAGGCCCAAGCAGACCAACGATCTGGCCTGACTCTACCTGCAAGCTTACATCGGTAACAACTTTGCGCTTGCTGTAGGTTTTCGCTAGGTTTTTTGCTTTAAGAACAGCCATCGTTACTTATTCACTTCCGTTGGTTGTAAAACCGTTGACACTCGTTTGTTTTCACCACTGTCAGCGACTAATTTCTGAGAACCGATCTGGTAAGTGATCTTAGAGCCGCGAATGATACTGCCGTCTTGAGATAGCATCGCATTCTTGGTCATGATCAGTTTGTCGGCAACAAGCTGGTAATGCAGGTCGTCAGCTTCACCGTAGAGTGTCTTACCATCGTCAGTAAGCTGAGAGAAGGTTGCTGGCTTACCGAAGCCTTGAATTTCTTCAATCTCGCCGTTTACGGCGTTGCGGGTAACAATAACCTTATCGGCATTGATATTGATGCTGCCTTGTTTAAGGTTTACATCACCAAGAAAGGTTACTTGATTACTTTTCATATCCAATTGCTGGCTGTCTGAGTCAATGTAGACAGGTTGCTCGCTATCCGAAGAAAGGGCATAGACATTTGGTGCCGCAAGGGTCAAAGCGAATAAACTAAGGTGTAAGAGTTTCATATCTACCTTGAACAGAATTAAAGAGGGTTGCATTGTTGGTACCGAAGTTACCTTTCATTGCTTGTCCCTCAGTTTCAAAAAATGTACCGATCATATGGACCGGAGTCTCTGAATAAAAATCTCGGCTAGGCAGCTCAACAACCATTTTATCTGTAGTCATTGTATCGAAGCTGGCTTCTGGCAATAGGTTCTTTGCCACGACGTTGTCATAAAAAGTGACAACTTGATTCTCATCCATAATCGCGCGATCAGCGGTGACTTGCCATTCAATCGTGTGTCCTTCTCGGAATACCGAAAGAACCGGGTTTTGAAAGTGCGTATCGCCAACCACTGAGTAATGTTCTAAATACGTCGATTCAACCTGATAGCTACGAATACCGCTTTCGTCATAGCTAATGTTGTTTAGGCTTTTGCCACTAAACGCGGGCAGCTCCAAATTTGGAGCTACTTGTATCGTTGATGTTTGCTCTTTGTCGTACAGATAATAGGTCGACCAAGAGGCAATAAATATTAGTATTAAATAGATAATACGAGTAAAACTCATATGCTTAAACCTTTATGCACGTCGAGTTCATTTCTTGCTTGTAAAATAAGGTCGCAAACTTCACGTACCGCACCATGACCACCGTTAATGGTTGTCACGTAGTTTGCTCGCTTTGCAAGTAGCGGGTGACCATCTGCTACACAGACCTTCAAGCCAACTTTTTCCATCACAGGCCAGTCGATCAGATCGTCGCCGATGTAACCTGTGTTTTCAGGATTTACAGAAAGCTTATCGCAAATATCCTGGTATGCCTTAACTTTATCGTCTTGGCCTTGATAAATCAGCTTGATGCCTAGAGCAGTCATTCGATTCTCAACAATTTGAGATTTACGACCAGTGATGATCGCGATTTCAATACCCGCGTTCATCAGTGATTTAATGCCGTAACCGTCACGAGTGTGAAAGGTCTTCAGCTCTTCACCGTTGTTGCCCATGTAGATGCGACCATCAGAGAATACACCATCGACATCGCAAATTAGTAGTTTGATCTCTTTTGCTACTGCGAATACATCAGCATCTACTGTGCCGTATAAGGTTTCGACTGTCTGTGTCATTACATTACTCCTGCTTTCAGTAAGTCATGCATGTTTAAGGCTCCAACCAGCTTACCTTCATGGCACAACATCAGGCCATTGATGCTTTTAGCTTGCATCAAGTTTAATCCCTCTACTGCGAGCATGTTTGGTTCTGCTACAGTTGGGTTAAGTGTCATTACGTCGCCGATCTGCGTGTTATGAATATCAACGCGCTTGTCTAGGATTCGGCGTAAATCACCATCGGTAAAAATACCGGCCATTTGGCCATCTTCACCAACGATGGCTGTCATGCCCAAGCCTTTTTGAGATATCTCTAACAGAGCATCTCGTACTAGCGCATTTGGTGCAACAACAGGGAGTGCATCTCCTGTGTGCATGATGTCGTCTAGTTTTAACAGCAGTTGACGACCTAAAGCGCCACCTGGATGAGACAATGCAAAGTCTTGAGCGGTAAAGCCTCGAGCCTGCAAAAGTGCAACGGCTAATGCATCACCCATAACCAAAGTCGCCGTGGTACTGGTTGTTGGTGCTAAGCCCAGTGGACACGCTTCTTCCGGTACTGAAATTTGTAAATGGATATCAGACAAGGTCGCCATGTTTGATGCTGGCTTACCTGTCATGCTGATGATCTTGATGTTCAGACGCTTTAATACAGGGAATAGGCTGAGGATTTCTCCCGATTCGCCTGAGTTGGATATTGCGATCACAATATCGCCAGGTTCGATCATGCCTAAGTCGCCATGCGCTGCTTCTCCTGGGTGCACAAAGAAAGCAGATGTCCCGGTACTTGCTAACGTTGCTGCTATTTTGTTGCCAATGTGGCCTGATTTACCCATGCCCATCACAACGACTTTGCCTTTGTTGTTCAGGATAAGGTCGCAAGCTTTACAAAAATCATCATTAAAATATTGGTCTAATTGAGTGAGACCTGCAACTTCGGTTTCCAAAACTTGTTTTGCAACGCTGCGGTAATCAAATGGCTGAGACATCAAATACTCCAAGTACGGGAAGTTAAATCAACAATTAAGCCGACATGTTCATTAGTAGGTAACTTTGGTAGGCCACAAACGTGATAATTAACACGCCGCCTTCAATACGATTCACGCTACGAGATTTTCCTAGTGCCATAACAACAAGCAGTAGCGATACGCCTAGCATTACCCAGAAGTCTCGACCCATAGCGAACTCGCTCAAGATCGAAGGGTTTAGGATGCCCGGGATACCCATAACAGCAAGGATGTTGAATACGTTTGAGCCAATGATATTACCCACGGCCATATCATCTTCACCCTTCATAACACCAGCAAGTGATGCGGCAAGCTCAGGCAGACTAGTACCTACGGCAATGATAGTTAGACCTATGACAAGATCGCTCATGCCAAAATATTTCGCGATGATTACCGCATTATCTACCAGCATATCAGCAGCCAAAGGCAGGATGATCAGGCCAATCACGACCCACATTGCGGCTTTAGGGTTGCTTACACCCTCTGGGATTTCTGATTCTTGTTCATCAAGGAAAGCATCGCCGTTCTTTTTCTCGCTGCGGCTGATTTGCAACATAGCAAACAAAAACGCGGCAAAAAGAACAAACAACAACACGCCTTCATAGAAGCCTAAATGGTTATCCCACAGTAGGGCGCCCGCTAGTAGAGTAACACCGATCATTAATGGTAGTTCACGACGAATCACGCCTGAGCTAATAGATAATGGCTTAATTAGTGCTGTAATACCTAAAATCAGCGCGATGTTGGCGATGTTTGAACCTAAAACGTTACCAACGGCTGTATCTGTTTTGCCATCAAGGGCTGCTGTTGCAGAAACCATCATTTCAGGAGCCGAAGACCCCATTGCTAAGATCGTCATACCGATAACTAGTGGTGAAATACCGAAGTTGCGAGCAAGAGCTGCGGCACCGTAAACCAGCTTATCTGCACTCCACACCAAAAAACCTAGACCGATAATAAGAAACGCAATCGCTTCAAGCATGATGATTCCTAAAAAATTAATAAAAACGGAGAATTAACCGCTAATTTTGACCTGTTGCTAGATAAAAGGGAAGTCACTCGGCAAATTAATTACCAGTTAGCTGGCAAGAAAGAGAGCTCAATAGATAATTTTCTAATGCTTTCAAATTCCTGCATAGATTCCTGTTTAATATGAATTAATTGAACAGTGCTTTTAATTCTAAAGTAGACTCATTATTATTGCAGCCATAATTGGCGTTTTTTAAAGCAAGGAAACAACAAAAATATGTTGAACACTGAGCTTGTGAAAGTTAAGAACCTCAGCTTTTCACGCGGTGATCGCGTTATCTTTGATGATATAAGTTTAGAGGTTCCTCAAGGTAAGATAACCGCAATTATGGGGCCGTCAGGGATTGGTAAAACGACCTTGTTGCGTTTGATTGGCGGACAGTTGCCGCCAGATGGAGGCGAAGTCTGGTTTGATGGCGACAACATCCCTGCATTATCACGTCGAAAGCTTTATCAAGCACGTAAGAAAATGAGCATGCTATTCCAATCGGGTGCGCTTTTTACGGATCTCAATGTGTTTGATAATGTGGCGTTTCCTCTGCGAGAGCACACTGAACTGAATGAAAAATTCATTCGTACCATCGTATTACTTAAGCTTGAGGCGGTAGGGTTACGAGGGGCAGCACAGTTAATGCCAAGTGAATTGTCTGGCGGTATGGCGAGACGAGCGGCGTTGGCACGTGCGATTGCCTTAGATCCAGAGCTCATCATGTACGATGAACCGTTTGTTGGCCAAGACCCAATCACCATGGGTGTTTTGGTTGAGCTTATTCGTAACCTCAATCAAGCGTTGGGCTTAACCTCGATTGTCGTTTCTCACGATGTTCCAGAAGTAATGAGTATTGCGGATTGGGTTTACCTCATGGCAGATAGCAAAATCATTGCTGCGGGAACGCCTGAAGAGTTGTACAACAACGACGATCCGAGAGTGCAGCAATTCTTACAAGGTGAAGCGGATGGTCCGGTGCCGTTTAGATTCCCTGCGCAAAGTCTAGAAAAGGATTTGTTTTAATATGATAGCTAAAACTATTGCGGGTGTCGGTAGACGTACACTTGCGATTTGCGAGTCATTTGGTCGAGCAAGCCTGATGTTATTCGGGGCGTTGTTTGGCATCCCGAGACTAAAAAACTTCCCTTTATTAGTAAAACAACTTTATAGCGTTGGCGTTCAGTCATTGGCTATTATTTTAGTTTCGGGTCTGTTCATTGGCATGGTACTCAGCCTGCAAGGTTATGTCGTGTTAATCGACTACGGCGCAGAGGGGAACCTTGGTCAGATGGTCGCTCTTTCTCTGTTACGAGAGCTCGGTCCTGTAGTGACAGCGCTGCTGTTTGCAGGTCGCGCAGGTTCTGCGTTAACGGCTGAGATTGGCTTGATGAAGGCTACAGAGCAGATCTCCAGCCTTGAGATGATGGCCGTTGACCCTCTTAAACGCATTATTGCACCACGACTTTGGGCCGGGCTTATCTCAATGCCATTGCTTGCTATGATCTTTATGGCGGTAGGCATTTGGGGCGGTCAGTTAGTGGGTGTTGATTGGAAAGGCATTGACCACGGTAGTTTCTGGTCTGCGATGCAGTCTTCTGTTGAGCTAGGTCGAGATATTGGTAACAGCATGATCAAGTGTATGGTCTTCGCTATCACCGTAACTTGGATCGCACTTTTCAATGGTTACGATGCGGTACCGACCTCAGAAGGTATCAGTCAGGCAACCACACGCACAGTAGTGCACTCTTCTCTAGCGGTATTAGGGCTAGATTTTGTTCTTACCGCATTGATGTTTGGGAATTAATCATGCAACAAACTCGAAAATTAGAATTATGGGTCGGCACCTTTGTTATTGCCGGAATTTGCGCAATCTTAATCATGATCTTTCAAGTCGCTGACGTAAAAGGCATAGGTTCGAACCATACTTACAATCTCAAAGCGACCTTTGACAACATTGGTAGCCTAAAGGTTCGTTCTCCGGTGAAAGTGGGGGGCGTGGTTGTTGGCCGAGTTCAAAGTATTGAGCTTGATACCGAGAGCTACCTGCCGGTGGTTAAATTGTCTATTGATTCGAAGTACTCACAATTTCCTGATACCTCTAGTGCTCAAATTTTAACGTCAGGTTTAATCGGTGAGCAGTACATCAGTTTGGTTCCAGGCTTCATTTTTGACGATGAAGAGATGCTGGTCGATGGGGATTCTATAGAAGATACTAAATCGGCATTGGTACTCGAAGATTTGATTGGCCAAGTGCTGTATAGCGTTGGCGGCTCTGATGACAATAAAGCTGAGGAATAAGAGGATGTTGAAAACGATGAGTCACTTAAAAACATGGTTTTTCGCTGTAATGGCCTTGTTGATTTCTACTCAAGCTTTTGCGGATACGACTATTGATAAAACGCAGCCTTACCAAATGATGACGCAAGTCGCTGAGGTGGCATTTGAGCGCTTAAAGAGCGAACAAGACAACATTCACCAAGATCCAGAACTCCTTAAGGTGATCGTGGAAGAAGAGTTGATGCCTTATGTGAATGCACAATATGCGGCACTTAAGTTATTAGGGCCAAATCTGAAAGGCGCGGATAGAAAAGATGTCCATGTATTTATCGACTCATTCCGTAAATACTTGGTTTCTTCTTACGCGCAAGTACTGACTCAATATTCAGACCAAACCATCGAGTTTGGCCCTGAACCAAAAATCAAAGCGGACAGCCGTATTACCAGTATCAAGGTAGATATCATTGATTCGCCGCGACCTAACATCAAGCTTGAATTTAAACTTCGTAAAGACAAAAAATCTGGCGAGTGGAAGGCATTTGATATGGTTGCGGAAGGGATTAGCCTGTTGTCGAGCAAGCAATCGGAGTGGAATACTAAGATTCGTCAAGAAGGCATCTTACAGGTTGCTGACGAGCTAGAGAAATTAGCAGCACAACCGATTCGTTTTGAGAGTAATAAATAATGAGCCATTCTCAATGGCAAGCACTAAGCTCTAAAGAATATCAGCTGCTCGGCGATATCGACCGAGACAGTGTCCCTGCAATCTGGCGTATATTGGAAAAGTGGCAAACGACGGAATCGAGCGTTGAAATTGACCTTAGCCATATAAATCGAGTCGATTCAGCAGGAATGGTGATGCTAATTCACTTATTAGAGCATGCAAAAAATCAAAACTGTCATATAATGCTCAGTTTCGTGCCAGAACAATTACGAACGTTGTTCCAATTGAGCAATATCCAGCCAATGATGGCAGAACACATAAAAAATTAGGCAGGAGCTATTTGTGGACAGCACAAAAGTACAAGAATTATTAGCAGAGGCACTGAACCTTCAGGAAATTTTCGTGAAGGGTGAAGGCAGTCATTACGAAGTTGTTGCGGTTGATCCATGTTTTGACGGCATGAATCGAGTTAAGAAGCAGCAACTAATCTACGGCCCACTAATGGAATACATTCAACGTAATGACATCCATGCTCTTTCTATTAAGGCTTTCACGCCAGAAGAGTGGGAACGTGATAAGAAACTGATGTCACTTTAAGGTTTATGATGGAAAAGTTTCGAGTTATTGGATCGGACAAGCCGCTAAGCGGTGAAGTGACGATCTCAGGCGCAAAAAATGCAGCGCTACCTATCTTATTTGCTTCAATTCTTGCTGAAGAGCCAGTTGAAGTGAGTAATGTTCCTCACCTACGTGACATCGATACTACGATGGAGCTACTAAAGCGTCTCGGCGCAAAAGTATCACGTAACGGTAGTGTTCATGTTGATGGCAGTGAAATTAATGAGTTTTGTGCGCCTTACGATTTAGTAAAAACAATGCGTGCATCTATCTGGGCTTTAGGTCCTCTAGTCGCTCGTTTTGGTGAAGGCCAAGTATCACTTCCTGGTGGTTGTGCAATTGGTGCTCGCCCTGTTGATTTGCATATCCATGGCCTAGAGCAACTAGGTGCGACCATTAAGTTGGAAGATGGTTATGTGAAAGCAAGTGTTGATGGCCGTTTGAAAGGCGCGCACATCGTGATGGATAAAGTAAGCGTTGGCGCTACGATTACTATCATGTGTGCAGCAACACTAGCGGAAGGTACAACAGTACTCGATAACTCAGCGCGTGAGCCTGAGATTGTTGATACGGCTGACTTCCTAAACAAACTAGGTGCTAAAATTTCTGGCGCAGGTACAGATACGATTACTATCGAAGGCGTTGAGCGTCTTGGTGGTGGCCAACACTCTGTGGTTGCTGACCGTATTGAAACGGGCACTTTCCTGGTTGCTGCTGCTGTTTCTGGCGGTAAAGTGGTTTGTCGCAACACCAACGCTCATCTTCTTGAAGCTGCCTTAGCGAAGCTTGAAGAAGCGGGTGCGAAGGTTGAAACGGGTGAAGACTGGATCAGCCTTGATATGACGGGTCGTGAACTGAAAGCGGTGAAAATCGTAACGGCACCTCACCCTGGCTTCCCAACCGATATGCAAGCACAGTTTACTCTGCTTAACATGATGGCGAAGGGCAGTGGTGTTATCACTGAGACTATCTTTGAAAACCGCTTTATGCACATTCCTGAGTTACAGCGAATGGGCGCAAAAGCGGAAATCGAAGGCAACACGGCTATCTGTGGTGAGACGGAAAAACTGAGCGGCGCTCAAGTAATGGCTACGGACCTTCGCGCATCTGCGAGCCTTGTGATTGCTGGCTGTATTGCTCAAGGCGAAACCATCGTTGACCGTATTTATCACATCGATCGTGGCTACGATAAGATTGAAGATAAACTGTCAGCCTTAGGCGCAAACATTACACGATTTAGTGAGTCGAACTAACCTAGGTTAGTGGATTCATGAATCAGTAAGATGAAAACATAAAAGTCGGAACCTTGGTTTCGGCTTTTTTATAGTTGTATTTACCGCAAGTGAACCTATTGCTCATTTTTGCGCGAATAGATGAATCAACTTGGCGGTCGGTGAGGAACAAAATGATAGCAATATTACGTATTTTCGCAGTGGCGATATTTGCGATTCTTATGTTTGTATTTGGGTGTGGTTACTGTTTACTAAGCCCGCGCAACCCAAAACACGTATTTACCTTTGGCCGCTATTTCGGTCGCATGTCGAAGATCTTCGGCATGAAGTTAGAGCTTCGCATCCCAGAAGATGCCTACTCTCGCGGCCAACATGTTTATGTGGCGAACCACCAAAACAGCTGGGATCTATTCACGATTTCATCAGCGGTAACGCCTAAAGTGGTGACGGTTGGTAAGAAAAGCCTAGTGTGGATGCCTCTATTTGGTCAGCTTTACTGGCTGACGGGTAACATCCTAATCGACCGTGCTAACCGCAGCAAAGCGGTGGGTACCATTGATCAGGTAGTGACAAGCCTAAAAGAGAGCGACGTTTCAGTATGGATGTTCCCTGAAGGGACTCGTTCTCGTGGCCGTGGTTTATTGCCATTCAAAACGGGTGCTTTCCATGCTGCAATCGGCGCAGGCTTACCGATTATCCCTATCGTGTGTAGCTCAACAGGTGGCGTGAAGCTAAACCGTTGGAACAACGGCCATGTGATTGTTGATATGCTGCCACCTATCAGCACAGAAGGTTACGACAAGTCTAATGTTCGTGAACTAGCGAACTTAGCTCGTGAGCAGATGGCTGCTAAGCTTGAAGAATTAGATAAAGAAGTGGTTGAGCTTAATAAGAAATAATCATCTAAGCGAAACGATGAACAATAAAAAAGGTTGCCAATTGGGCAACCTTTTTTGTATCTGATAAACGCTCAGCATTATGCCTTATTCGTTTACTAGAAACCGTTTATTCTAGATATTAAAACCTATTTGCGAACCGCAATAGCTTCGATCTCAATACCTACATCTTTTGGCAGACGTGCTACTTCAACACATGAACGTGCAGGGTAGTTTGCAACACCGTGCTCATCAAAGAACTTGCCGTAAACTTCGTTTACTGTACCGAAGTCGTTTAGGTCTTTAACGAATACTGTTAGCTTTACGATGTCTTTTACAGTTAGGCCTGAAGCTTCTACAACCGCTTTAACGTTGTCTAGAGATTGGCGAGCTTGCTCTGCGATATCAGCAGATACTTCACCAGTTGCTGGGTTTACTGGGATTTGACCAGAAGTCAGTACCATGTTGCCAAGGTCAACACCTTGTACGTATGGGCCGATTGCAGCTGGAGCAGATTCTGTGTGAAGTACTTTAGTCATTGGTTTATTCCATCAGTTATTAGATAAAAATCAATTTTCAGTGTGCCTTCAAACTTTGGATAGGTAAAGAGCAAAATACCCCGCATAGGCGAGGTATTTGATAGTTTTTACATTCGGTCAGCGTTGCCGTATGGCGTTATCTTTCTGTCACGATCTCGCGAGAGAATACCTTTTCGCAATACTTACACTTTAATCGAATATCTTCTTTCTTTTCAAAGATCTTAAAGCTGCTTTCAACCGGTTCATTGTGAGTAATACAGTTGGTATTTGGGCACTCGAACACATCGTTGATTTGCTCAGGAAGTTCTAATGCTAACTTCTTAACCACTTCGTAATCTTCGATTTGGTTAACGGTCGCGTGAGGTGCGTAAAGTGCCAGCTTGCTCGCCTGTTCTTCGGTGATAAACACATTCTCAATCTTGAGTAGGTCTTTTCCGCCTAGTGCAGAAGACGGCAGATTTAGGCCAATCGTCACACGCTGATGAGAGTTGTGCATGTCGAACAGTTTTAGCACTTTGATCCCGATGTTAGCTGGGATGTGGTCGATAACAGTACCGTTTCTGATTGCTTCAACTTTTAATTGAGTCTCTTTAGACATGATATCTCTCCTCTACAGCGTTTCGTTAAGAACAAGGGCTAGTAATGCTTCACGCGCGTAAACACCATTCTCTGCTTGCTGGAAGTAGTAAGCGTAAGGTGTTTTATCGACATCGATAGTAATTTCATCAACGCGAGGAAGAGGGTGTAGAACCTTCAGGTTATCGCGTGCATTTTCCAGCATTGAAGCGGTCAGGATGTACGCTGATTTGATGTGCGCGTATTCTGACTCATCGAAGCGCTCTTTTTGAACTCGAGTCATGTACAAGACATCAAGCTCAGGAATCACATCTTCCATGTCCGTCAATAGTTGGTACTTGATGCCCGCTTCATCAAGCTCTTCGCAAATGTAGTCTGGCATCGCTAGTGCTTCTGGTGCCACGAAATAGAAACAGATGTTGTCGAACTTCGCTAGCGCTTGCGTCAACGAGTGAACTGTACGGCCGTACTTAAGGTCACCAACAAATGCCACGTTAAGGTTATCTAGGCGGCCTTGTGTCTCGGCGATAGAGAATAGGTCTAATAACGTTTGTGTTGGATGTTGATTTGCGCCGTCACCTGCGTTAATAACTGGTACACCGTTTGAGAACTCAGAAGCCAGACGCGCTGCGCCTTCTTGAGGGTGACGCATTACGTAAGCGTCAACGTATGAAGAGATAACCTGTACCGAGTCCGCTAGCGTTTCGCCTTTCTTTGCCAAAGAAGTGTTACCACCACTGTCGAAGCCAATCACGTCACCACCGATGCGTTGAATCGCAGTTTCAAAAGAGAGGCGAGTTCGCGTAGAAGGTTCGAAGAAGCAGCTGGCAACAACTTTGTTCTTGATGAGTTCTGGGTTTGGTTCAGCCTTTAGCTGACCTGCCGTTTGAACAATTAATTCTAGCTCTTCACGAGAAAGCTCTGGAATTGAGATGATGTGCTTTTGATAGAGCGAATTCGCCATGATCTTCTTCCCCACAATAATGTATTGGCCATAAAAAAGCCCCCCATAATGGGAGGCTTTAAAAAAGTGCTGAAAAGCAGAATAGACGGCCTGGTAAGCATCTTAGCTTACGAGCAATATTTGGTGTTTTCACAATATTGGTTGGCGTCATTTTCACTACTCTCAGACAAATTGCCGAGAATTATACGCTTTCAATTTGTGAGCGCAAGCGATTACATCAAGCTTTTGTTTACTTTCAATATTCGCTATTGGCCCAGTGTCGCAACCATTACCGCTTTGATGGTGTGCATGCGATTCTCAGCTTCATCAAACACAATTGAGTAATCCGATTCAAAGACTTCGTCAGTGACTTCTAAACCGTTCATTCCATACTTGTCTGCGACTTGCTGGCCGATTACGGTTTCATTGTTGTGGAAAGCAGGTAAGCAGTGCATGAATTTCACTTGAGAGTTACCAGTGAGCTTAATAACTTCCATATTCACTTGGTAAGGCGTCATAACAGCAACACGTTCGTCCCAAGCTTCTGGCGCCTCGCCCATCGAGACCCAAACATCGGTGTAAAGGAAATCACAACCTTTAACACCTTCAGCAACGTCTTCGGTTAACGTGATTTTAGCACCTGTACTTTGCGCGATAGCTTGGCACTCTTCAACGAGCTGTTCTTCTGGCCAAAAGGCTTTTGGCGCGACAAGGCGAATATCCATACCCATTTTCGCAGCACCGACTAAAAGTGAGTTGCCCATGTTATTACGAGCGTCACCTAGGTAGGCAAAGCTGATTTGATGTAGATGTTTACCGCGACCATGCTCAAGCATAGTGAGGAAATCAGCCAAGATCTGAGTCGGATGGAATTCATCGGTTAGGCCGTTCCAAACCGGCACACCAGCGTATGCGCCAAGATCTTCGACAGTGCTTTGACCAAAGCCACGGTATTCAATGCCGTCGTACATACGACCTAATACACGAGCCGTATCTTTCATTGATTCTTTCTGACCAATCTGAGAACCAGAAGGGCCTAGATAAGAGACTTGAGCACCTTGATCAAAGGCCGCTACCTCAAAAGCACATCGAGTTCGTGTTGATGCTTTTTCAAAGATCAAAGCGATGTTTTTACCGTTAAGCTTTTTCTGCTCTGTTCCTGCATACTTAGCTTTTTTTAGATCAGCAGACAGATCGAGTAAAAACTGAATCTCTTTAGGAGTAAAGTCGAGAAGTTTTAGAAAGTTACGATTGCGAAGATTAAAGGCCATCTCTCGCTCCTTGCGAATATAGAATCAATGAAGAACTCAGTTAAACATAAAGATGCTATATTTGTGAATATTTATTTTATTAATTTAATAAAAAAGGCCAGTAAATGAATACTGGCCTAGATAAGTTATTGAGTTCGTTTAACTGAGCTCTTTGACTTAGATACCGTCTCTTTCGATAGGGCAGCTCATACAGCGTGCGCCGCCACGACCACGGCCTAACTCGTTGCCAGGAATCGTTAGAACTTCGATACCCGCTTTGTCGTATTTCTCATTGGTGTAAACATTACGCTCATAGCCAATCACGGTACCTGGCTTCACTGTTAGTACGTTGTTAGCGTCATTCCACTGTTCACGTTCAGCTTCATAGTTGTCACCGCCAGTCGTGATGATCTTCAGCTGATCAAGGCCTAGAGCCCCTTCAATTGCTGACAGGTAGTTTTCCGATTTCTCTACACGCATCTCACCATTTTCTTTTGGTGTTAGGCGCCAAGTATCTAGATCTTTGCGAACAATCTCAGGGTAGACAGAGAAAGTGTCGATATCCATGTGCGTCATCACCGTATCAAGGTGCATACAAGAGCGGTGTTTTGGTAAATCGATAGCAATTACTTCGGTTGCTTGACCCGAACGGAACAAGCTAGCCGCTAGGTTTTCGACACCTTGTGGCTTGGTACGCTCAGAGATACCAACCAGTACCGCGCCTTTACCGATAACCAGTACGTCACCGCCTTCAATATTGGCGTTGTCGTAGTGAAGGTCTTCATCACCAAAGTACTTAATGAAATCTTGACCGGCGAACACTGGATGCCAGCGGTAGATAGCACGCAGGTGGTTCGTTTCACGTTGACGTGCAGGCTTCATCATTGGGTTCAGCGATACACCGCCGTAAACCCAGCATGAGGTATCTCGCGTAAACAGGTGGTTAGGCAGAGGTTCGATAACGAAATCGAGTGGTCGATGCATTTTAGGCAGCATCGATGATGATTTGATAGGAAGCTCAGAATAAGCCAAGCCACCGAGTAAGATCGTTGCTAGATGCTCATTATCCATTTGAGCAAGGTAGTTTCTTAAGTCACGGGCAAAAGTAGGCCCATAACGGAAATCTGAGATTTGAGTATTCAGCAACCACTCACGAGCCTGAGGTACGGCAAGCGTCTCTACTAGCAGGTCGTGCAGCAGTAGCACTTCTACGTCTTGACTGCGCAGCGTTTCTGCAAAGGCATCATGTTCTTCACCAGCTGCTTCAACGGCAAGTACATCATCAAATAAAAGATCATGACAGTTTGAAGGGGTGAGGTGGGTGAGTGCTCTTTCAGGTCTATTTAGGAGAACTCGTCTCAATTGACCGACTTCGGAGCCAACGTACAGCTTACTCATTTTGCATCCTTACTATTAATCCAGCGTCTATTTATGACAAGCTTGTCCGTAATATGCAAGTTTTACAGATTGAGTTAATGCAAGGTATTTGGCTAATTATTGGTCATAAAATCTGCCATTTTAAACTTTACGCAGATTAAATTCCAATTTACTGGCTATCGCACGGAACAACGTTTTTGAGGATCTATGCTCAATTCATGGCTTGTTAGAATTGAATTTTGCTTATTAATCGTGATTTTTTATTCACTATTATGCACTTTTTGATAACAAGCTGAGGATTTATGCACCCTAAAAGCGGTTGGGTGTATGCAGCCAATGTGACTAATCACGCAAGTTTTATTCAATAAGCCCTAAAGTGGCCACAAAAACGAAATGCTAAAATACGTGGCGGTTAATAAAATGTTGGAAATTTGTTTCTGTGATTTTGATTTCACTTTTGAATTGATATTGGCTCTGCGATCTCGCGATAAACTTACCTTTCTAGGCCTGATCTGGGTGGCTTTTCTGGACGATCCGTGCCATATTTCGTGGCAATCAAATTTGATCTTTTCATAGTCAACACTCTGGAGCAGACACATGTCTCACGAAGATGAATATCTATCAGTAGCGGAATTAATTGAATTTCAAAAGGAAGAGACTCGCGACATCATTACAGCATTAATTGAAGATGGTAGCGATCCTGAAGCTCTATACGATATCGAGCATCACCTATTTGCTGAAGATTTCGATGTGCTTGAGAAAGCGGTTGTTGAAGCATTCAAAATGGGCTTTGAAGTGCTTGAAGCTGAAGAGACTGAAGACGAAGATGGCAATAAGCTACTTTGTTGTGATGCAACGATGCAATGTACTCTGAATGCAGAAGCGATCGATGAGCAAGTTGAGAAGCTTGTGAACCTTGCAGAGAAGTTCGACATTATCTACGACGGTTGGGGCACTTACTACGAAGGTGAAGATGCTATCTACCCGGACGAAGATGATGAAGGCGAAGAGTAATTCTTTCCTAATTTAAAAAAATGCCAGCCTCGAGCTGGCATTTTTTTACCCTCAGAGAAATAAATGTCTTTATATGCATTCATTCATTATAATGCGGTCAAAATTGATCTAGCTCAAGGAATGATATGCGGTTGCTTCTCGATGGTCTTTGGCAAATTTCGCCACTGACGGATCTCTCTATCCCACAAGATGACATCACTTTTCCGGCTCCGTTAAGCTCAAAGCTCCCTGGTAGCTTGAGTGACAATGAAATTGCAGAGCAAGAGTGGCACCTGATGCATGACATCGAAGTTGATGATGCTATGTTGGCGTGTCCATTCGTTGAGTTGGTCGTAGCGGGTGTCGATTACTTTGCAGAAGTGCGACTGAATGGCGTTGCCGTGTTTGATTGCGATGGTAGCCAAGCTGAATATCGCAAAGACATCCGCCCTTATATGCAGTCTGGCCGAAACCGTTTTGAGATCCTTTTCCTTGAAGAAGAAGAGAGCCTGCTGCTTGAAGAGGATATGGATGATTCTGTATCTTCACAGGTTGTCGCTAAATCTGATTCGCGCATCGGGATTTGGCAAGCGCCATACCTGCAGTTCGTTCGAAACGTCAAACTAGAGCAAGTTGTCACAGAGCAGATCTGGCACCATGGCGGTGGCTGTGAGTTCAAAGTAGATGTTATCTATCAAACGCTAAAGCCGGGGTTAATATCGGCATCCATCAAGTTTAATGGCATGACACTCGTAATGCCGATAGATGTGCGCGCAGAGCATACCGGCGTTGTGTTTCAGGTGGAAGCTCCCATGGTATTTAATCTTGAGAAGCCCAACCCTAAGCATCTATATCAGTTAGAAGTGGTACTTGATGGGCAAGAAGAGAGTTCTTTTGTTGCCTTGAACCCAACTTCTTGCGTCAGTAACTTTTTACGCTAACTCCGTATATTTTAGCACTATCTTCTTTCGCTATAGCGGCACATTCTGCTTATAACGATTTGGCCATGACAACCTCACAAGCGTCGTGGCCTGTCTCTCCCCAAGCTGAGTCAAGGTGCTCAAACCCAAGTTTCTCATAGAGTTTGACCGCAGCACCTAAGCATTCCGTCGTTTCTAAATACATGTGTTGATACCCAAGTTGTTTGGCTTGCTTTAAGCTCAAAGCGACAATTCGCTTGGCTAGGCCATGCCCTCGAGTTTGCGGTAAGAAGTACATCTTTTGTAGCTCACACACATTGGGTTTGCCTGCTAGAGGGGCAAAGCCACCGCCTCCGACGATCTCACCGTTGTGTTCGATAACCCAGTACATTGCATTCGCTTGGCTATAGACAGAATACATATCATCGAGTGTTGGATCGGCCACGCCATAGCCTTTATCTTCGGTCAGTCCATGTTCAGCCGAAACTTGGCGAATGACTTGTGCGATGCTTGGGTTGTCTTGCGGTGTAATGGCTCTAAGGGTGAACTCAGCAATTTGTTCCATGCTCTACCTATGAAAGGGTCACTAATATGTGACCCAATATATGGTGACTAAGCATGTTGGTGCAAACAGAATTGTTGTTGTGCCATTTGGTTGTCAGCTTTTCGTAACCACACTTTCTCATGGAAGTAGTAAGCAACTGTATTTAAAGCTGGCTCTAGCAAAGCCATCACACCGCCGATGAAGGCATCGCCAGTCAACAAGTAGACAACGGTAAAGGCAACACTAAAGTGGATGCTAGCAAAGCTTGCTGTTTTTAATTTGGTCATCCACTGACGAGCTTTAAGCGCTGGTACTTGAGCCCACGCCTTTTCATGAAAATAGAAGGCAACAGTATTCACAGAGGGCTCAATCATGGCGATTAAGCTACCAATTAAGATGTCGCCTGTGAGTACATAAGCGACACTAAATGCGATAGTAAAATGTAATGCAGCAAAGGTTAGTGTCTTTTTCATGATAATTACTCGGTCGTTGTGTTGTTTCGATAGAGCTATTATTGAGAATTATTATCACTAAATCCAATGGGCAGTTAAGATTGTTTTGATAGGCAAAAGCTATCAATAAACTGGAGTGAGGCTGATTGGGTTGGAACTTGGTGCATAAAAAAAGGTTGACCATGAAGGCCAACCTTTTTATCTAGAGCGAGAGGTTCCAAACCTCCTCGTTCATTCAATTTTAAAGAGCAGCAATTGTTGCTTTTTGCTCTTCAAGCTTCACAAGAGTCTCTTGGTAGCTTTCAAGCTTTTCACGCTCTTTCGCGATAACCGCTTCTGGTGCTTTAGCAACGAAACCTTCGTTACCTAGCTTACCTTCGATACGCTTAATCTCACCGTGAGTCTTAGCTACTTCTTTATCTAGACGAGCAAGCTCTGCATCTTTGTCGATAAGACCCGCCATTGGGATCATTAGCTCAGATTTGCCAACCAGTTTAGTTGCACAAGCAGGAGTCTCTTCACCATTAGCTAGAACTTTAATGTCGTCTAGTTTAGCTAGAGAGTTAAGAACGATCTTGTTCGCTTCGATACGAGCTGCATCTTTCTCATCAGCTACTTTGATCATTACTTCTAAGCCTTGGCTTGGTGCAATGTCGTATTCCGCACGTAGGTTACGGATAGCTGTGATGAAAGTCTTAACCCATTCGATGTCTTCTACGATCTCAGCATTGAAGTTATCTTCGTTAAACTGAGGAAGCGCTTGAGTCATGATTGTCTCGCCTTCAACGCCGTCTACTAGAGGCTTAACGCTCTGCCAGATAGATTCAGTGATGTAAGGAAGAACTGGGTGAGCAAGACGCAGAGTCTTCTCTAGAACCGTGATAAGCGTGTAACGAGTCGCTTGTTGTTGAGCTTCAGTGCCTTTCCAAAGAACCGGTTTAGTTAGTTCTAAGTACCAGTCACAGAATTGGTTCCAGATGAATTCGTAAAGCGTGTTTGCTGCCATGTCTAGACGGTAGTTGTCTAGGTGAGCATTAAACTCTTTCGCTGCAACTTCAAACTGAGATTCAATCCACTTATCCGCTAGAGAGAATTCCATGTTTGCACGGTCTTCAACAGACAGTGACATGCCACAATCGTGCTCTTCTGTGTTCATCAGTACGTAACGGCTCGCGTTCCATAGCTTGTTACAGAAGTTACGGTAACCTTCAAGGCGCTTCATGTCCCAGTTGATGTCACGGCCAGTTGAAGCCATAGCAGCAAGAGTGAAACGCAGTGCGTCAGTACCGTATGGTTCGATACCGTTTTCGAAAGTTTTACGTGTTGCTTTTTCGATCTTAGCAGCCAGTTTAGGTTGCATCATGTTGCCACAACGCTTTTCTACTAGCTCTTCAAGGCCGATGCCGTCAATCATGTCGATTGGGTCAAGTACGTTACCTTTCGACTTAGACATCTTGTCGCCGTTTTCATCACGGATAAGACCTGTCATGTAAACCGTTTTGAAAGGTACTTGAGCCTTGCCATCTTCGTTTTTCACGAAGTGCATGGTCATCATGATCATACGAGCAACCCAGAAGAAGATAATATCAAAACCAGATACTAGTACTTCTGATGGGTGGAATGTTTTCATTGCTTCAGTATCTTCAGGCCAGCCTTGCGTGCCGAACGTCCAAAGTGCAGAAGAGAACCATGTATCAAGTACATCGTTGTCTTGCTTAAGAACAATCACCGGTGAAAGGTTGTTCTTTTCACGAACTTCTTCTTCAGTGCGACCTACGTAAACTTTACCATCGTTGTCGTACCATGCTGGGATACGGTGGCCCCACCACAGTTGACGAGAGATACACCAATCTTGTACGTCACGCATCCACGCGAAGTACATGTTTTCGTACTGCTTAGGTACGAATTGGATTTCGCCATCTTCAACAGCTTTGACTGCAGGTGCAGCAAGAGGTGCTGTGCGCACGTACCACTGGTCAGTCAGCATTGGTTCGATAACCACACCACCACGGTCGCCGTAAGGGACAGTTAGGTCGTGATCTTTGATCTCTTCAAGTAGACCAAGTTCATCGAATTCAGCAACGATAGCTTTACGTGCAGCAAAACGCTCCATGCCTTGGTACTTAGCAGGGATATCTGTTGAGTAAACATCGCTTTCTTCGCCGTTGGTTGTGAAGACTTCAGCAGCATCACGGATATCAGCGTTGAACGTTAGGATGTTGATCATCGGTAGGTTGTTGCGCTTACCCACTTCGTAATCGTTAAAGTCATGAGCTGGAGTGATCTTCACACAACCCGTGCCTTTTTCCATGTCTGCGTGCTCATCGCCTACGATAGGGATAAGACGGTTAACAACAGGAAGTAGGATTTCTTTGCCGATAAGATCTTTGTAACGAGGATCTTCTGGGTTAACCGCTACGCCAGTATCACCAAGCATGGTTTCTGGACGAGTAGTAGCAACAACGATGTAGTCTTTACCATCAGCCGTTTTAACACCGTTCGCTAGCGGGTAGCGGAAGTGCCACATGAAACCTTTTTTGTCTTTGTTTTCAACTTCAAGATCTGAAATTGCAGTGTGCAGTTTAGGATCCCAGTTTACTAGACGCTTACCACGGTAGATTAGGTCTTCTTCGTATAGACGAACAAACACTTCTTGAGTCGCAGCCGATAGGCCGTCATCCATAGTGAATCGCTCACGATCCCAATCTACAGATGCTCCAAGACGACGAAGCTGTTTAGTGATCGTGCCACCTGATTCGCCTTTCCATTCCCAGATCTTGTCGATGAAAGCTTCACGACCGTAGTCGTGTTTTGTTTTACCTTCTTCAGCAGCAATCTTACGCTCAACAACCATTTGAGTTGCGATACCAGCGTGGTCAGTACCCACTTGCCAAAGCGTGTTTTTGCCTTTCATACGTTGAGCACGGATAAGCGTATCCATGATCGTATCTTGGAACGCGTGACCCATGTGTAGGCTGCCAGTGACGTTCGGTGGCGGGATCATGATGCTGTAAGCTTCTTTTGATGTGTCACCGTGTGGCTTAAAATAGCCTTTCTCTTCCCAAGTCTGATACAGAGCTTGTTCGATTGATGTTGGGTTGTATGTCTTTTCCATAGTGCTCTTAAACGGATACTGTGAATGGTTAATCGTGGTCAAACTTCATAAGTGAAGCTTCTTGAATCTAAATCCAAAGATAGCTTTAACTATGAGGTTTGACTATGGATGTTGAATCTCGATCGTCTGTAGCTGATATCCAGCCTGACGGTAAATTTTATACCTTTCTCGAGCGAGTTGCTTAGCTTTTTCTTCGCAAGGGACGAAGTCTATCACCTGAGCAAAGGCGTTCGCAAAGGTTGTATGATTATCGGCCAGATTAATTACTAGCTGACGATTCCAATTATGTTTTACGCCTTGATAGCCAATTTCGATGTTGGTTGAATACTTTGGGCCTTCGCCAACCAAGTTGTGCGCAATAAACTCACTGGGTTCGACTTGCCACAAAACTTCAGCAATACGCTCGGCATGTTCTTTGTCATTACAGTTGAGATAAAGCTTAGCGCCTTGTTTCGCAAAGTGCTGAGCAAGAAACAGCACATAGTGAGCAAAACCATCTTCGCTGGCTTGCGGACTGTCTGAAGGCACAATGTAAAATGTAGCAGTCTGCATACTTAATACTCGAACTGAAAATCGTGGATATCAATGTTACTTGGTTAACAGGATCTAACAAATAGCGCTTATTAAAAAAGGGCCCGTAGGCCCTTTTTATTATTTTGAAGATTGCTCTTCAGTCTCTTGGCCGCTGCGGTTCAATAAGAATTGGACTAGCATTGAGACAGGACGACCTGTCGAGCCTTTCGCTGCGCCTGACTTCCAAGCTGTACCAGCACTATCGATGTGTGCCCAGTGGTACTTCTTAGTGAATTTAGACAGGAAGCAACCAGCAGTAATTGTGCCGCCAGGACGGCCGCCGATGTTCGCCATATCAGCGAACGGGCTGTTTAGCTGCTCATGGTACTCGTCTGCCATAGGTAGACGCCATGCTCGGTCACTTGCTTGCTCAGAAGCATTAACAAGTTCGTGAGAAAGCGGGTTGTGGTTCGATAGAACGCCACTGATGTGGTGACCTAGAGCGATCACACATGCGCCAGTTAGCGTAGCAACATCGACAACACAATCTGGTTCAAAACGCTCAACGTAAGTTAGAGCATCACATAGAACCAAGCGACCTTCAGCATCAGTGTTTAGTACTTCAACCGTTTGGCCTGACATTGTCGTTAGGATATCACCTGGACGGTAAGCATTGCTGCCTGGCATGTTTTCACAACCTGCTAGGATACCAACCACGTTAATAGGTAAGTTCAGTTTAGCCAATGCTTTCATTGTACCGAATACTGACGCCGCACCACACATGTCGTACTTCATCTCATCCATACCTTCACCAGGCTTAAGCGAGATGCCGCCTGAATCGAAAGTCAGACCTTTACCGACTAATACAATCGGCTTCGCATCTGGATCCGGAGCGCCTTTGTATTCCATGATAGACATCATAGATTCATTTTTAGAGCCACGGCCTACTGCTAGGTATGATGTCATACCCAGTTTTTCCATCTCTTCTTCGCCAATGATCTTAGTCTTCACTGTCTCGTAATCGTCAGCTAAACGACGAGCTTGAGATGCAAGATAAGCAGGGTTTGCGATGTTTGGTGGCATGTTGCCTAAATCTTTAGACGCTTTTACACCTGAAGCAATAGCAAGGCCGTGAGAAATAGCTTTCTCACCCAGGCTCAATTCGCGGCGTGTTGGTACGTTGAATACCAATTTACGTAGTGGGCGACGAGTCTCTGGTTTGTTGCTCTTGAATTGGTCGAATGTGTAAAGACCATCTTTAGTCGCTTCTACTGCTTGGCGAACTTTCCAATAAGTGTCGCGACCTTTAACGTGAAGTTCTGTAAGGAAACATACTGCTTCCATAGAACCTGTTTCGTTTAGTGTGCTGATGGTTTTTTGGATAATTTCTTTGTATTGACGCTCGCCTAGCTCACGTTCTTTACCACAGCCTACCAGTAGAACACGTTCTGAAAGTACACCAGGTACTTGATGCAGTAGTAGCATCTGGCCAGGTTTACCCTCTAGATCACCGCGACGAAGCAGTGAACTAATGTAGCCATCGCTAATCTTATCTAATTGCTCGGCTACTGGAGAAAGGCGGCGCGGTTCGAATACACCGACAACGATACATGCGCTGCGCTGTTTCTCTGGGCTGCCACTTTTTACACTGAACTCCATGCGTACTCCTACATCCTGAAGACAAATCGAACTAAATGTTAGATAATGGGTTCTTACTTGTTGGATCCTATAATGGAACTAACCTTAAAGAAGAACGCTAACACTTAGCTAAAAATTTAAAAAAATAAAAGGTTCAACGGGAAATTATAGTGATTCAATCAAAAAAACAAGTTTTGTATAGGTAATTTGAGCGTGATTATTGTTAGATATTTGATCCGCGAGACAATCAAGAGCCAATTTGCGATCTTTTTTGTTCTCTTTCTCGTGTTTCTCAGCCAAAAATTCATCAGTGTTTTAGCGGACGCCTCTGATGGTGATATCCCCGCGAGTCTTATATTGTCGATTGTTGGCTTAAATATGCCAGCGATGGGCCTATTGATGCTTCCTCTCAGTATCTATATTGGTATTTTGCTGACTTTTGGCCGCCTTTACGCCGAAAGTGAAATTGTGGTGATGAACGCCACCGGTATTGGTAATAAATTCCTGATTCAATCTGCACTTTACTTAGCTTTAATTACCGCAACGGTTGCCGCTTTTAACTCATTTTGGTTGTCTCCTTGGTCACAAGACAAAGTTGAACAAATGTATGAAGAAGTAGCCGCAGAGAATAGCGTTGATTTGCTACCAAAAGGTAAGTTTGAAGGCACGCCGGATGGTTCTTCTGTGGTGTTTATCGATGATATTGACGGCAATAAATTAGAAAATGTGTTCGTTGCTCAAATGCGCCCACGTGACTCAGTACTGCCAAGTGTGATGTTCTCGAAGTCGGGAGATGTAAAAGAACTCAGCGATGGTCGCCAAGTTATCGTGATGTACGATGGCACTCGTCATGAAGGTGTGCCTACACGCCTTGATTATATGGTGACACACTTTGAAGAATACGAAGGCCTGATCGGTCAACGTGAAGTTGAGAAGAAAGGTCGAGACTGGGAAGCTATCCCGACACTTGACCTTATCGGTAACCCGAATAATAGCGCGAAAGCTGAATTGCAATGGCGTATTTCTTTGGTACTTTGTATTCCATTGTTGACCATGCTTGTCGTGCCGCTGTCTGCGGTAAACCCTCGCCAAGGTCGTTTTGCGAAAATCGGCCCAGCAATACTGATTTATCTCACCTATTTCTTAGCAATCAGTGCAACTAAATCTTCAATTGAAGAGGGAAGCATTCCTGCGGTAATCGGCATGTGGCCAATCAATGCGTTGTTGTTATTTGTCGCGATTGGTGCAAACTTTATGGATAGCGTGCCAGTAAGGCGTTTGAAAGAAAAATTCAAGAATAAGAGGTTGGCTTAAGCCGTGTTTAAGATTCTCGATTTATATATAGGCAGAACCATCATCGCAACGACGTCACTGGTATTGGTGACGTTTGTTGGTCTCTCTGGGATCATCAAGTATGTAGAACAGCTGAGAAAAGTTGGCCGTGGTACATACGATCTATTACAAGCGCTGTACTTTGTTTTACTGAGTATCCCTCGTGATATCGAAATGTTCTTTCCAATGGCTGCATTGCTTGGCGCATTGATTGGGCTTGGTATGCTTGCTGCGAGTTCTGAGCTGGTAGTTATGCAGGCCGCTGGTTTCTCTAAGTTAGATATCGGCCTATCGGTACTTAAAACCGCTATTCCACTGATGATCGTGGTGACACTACTTGGTCAGTGGGGCGCACCGCAAGCGCAGAAAATGGCTCGTGATTTAAGAACTATTTCCATTGCTGGTGGTAATATTATCTCGACGCAAAGTGGTGTTTGGGCTCGTGATGCGAATGACTTCATCTTCATTGTCAAAATCGATGATCAGAAGCTATATGGAATGAACATGTGGCGCTTTGATGAAAAGAAGGCACTTAAGACCGCTATTTACTCTGACGAAGTTGATTACGTTGGAGATAATGTGTGGACGATGAAGGATGTCGAGATAACGTCTTTTGAAAACGAACTTCAAATTACCAAAGAAAGTCTACCGACATACTCATGGAAGACATCACTTGCTCCAGATAAGCTTGCGATTGTAACGGTTAAGCCAGAAGAGCTCTCTTTAAGTGGTTTGTATGATTATGTTTTCTACCTTAAAGCGTCGGAGCAAGATGCATCACGTTATGAACTGGCATTGTGGAGGAAGATAACTCAGCCAATTTCGATCGCGGTTATGATGCTGATGGCACTGTCGTTTATCTTTGGTCCTTTGCGTAGTGTGACCATGGGGGCGAGAATACTGTCAGGTGTTATTGCTGGCTTTACCTTCTATATATCCAGTGAGTTTTTTGGCCCTGTGAGTTTGGTTTATCAGATACCGCCCGCCTTTGGCGCAATCGCCCCGAGCGTGGTGTTCCTTGGAATTGCCATCATGCTCTTGAGGCGAAAACTGTAAATAGAAAAAAGGAAGGCATAACGCCTTCCTTTTTTGATCTTGATTGGAGCTAACTTAAATCACGCTATCTTGCTTGTGGTAACACAACGACTTCGGTCTTTGCCCAGATATCGTGAAAGCCACGTTTTTGAGGATCGAATGGCACACATAGGTTTGCCAATCCAAAACCTGAAGTACCTAAGCGAATTAGCGCCTGAGTTACTGTGATAGCTGAGCCATCTTTGTTTTGAACGCGCAGTTTCCAAGCTCTCATACCGAGAGTTTGACCAGCTCTAGTCCAGAAAAATACAAAGAAATAGACCCAAACGGCCACTAAGTAAAAGGTGTATGCAGGGCTCCAAATCGGATGGTTGGTTAAGAAGTCACTAACATCGGCATAACCGCTGTGGTTAAATATGCCGAGAGCCATGAGCGCGTGCAGTAGAGCGACAATGACGCCAGCCGCCAACATTTCAATAGCGATTACGATCAGAGCGTCATAGAACAAGGCACCAAATCGGCGCATGACTCCTGCTGGTGGCAGAGTGTTTGTTGATGTCATGTGTTATTACTTCTCTAAAAATTGAGGCGTCAGAATATAGTTTAAGGCTTAGCCTGAAAAGAGACATGACGCACAGCTTATGACTTAGTGGCGAAATTATCGGCAAACACACATGAATTCAAGTTTTTATACTTGCCACATCAGTTCGCATACGTATAATGCCAAACATCGAAAGGGCAATGCCCCAAGATAATGCCGGTATGGTGAAATTGGTATACACGACGGATTCAAAATCCGTTGCCTTCGGGCGTGGCGGTTCAAGTCCGCCTACCGGTACCATATTTAGATAAAGCCCTGATCAGAAATGGTCGGGGCTTTGTTGTATCTTGAGTATGGAAAACGTTGCCTCGCGGTAGCGGCAGGAATGCCTGTCCAATCGGTCCGCCTAAACCGGTACCATATTTTAAGATAGAGCCTCAACGAAAGTTGGGGGTTTGTTGTATCTGGAGTCTGGAAAGCGTTGCCTTCGCGGTAGCGGCAGGAATGCTTGTCCAATCAGTCAGATCTTGCTGTTTCATTCCTAAATCTCGCAGTTTCACTTCGTAATTTCATTTCCTAATAAATTAATCATCTTAAATCATACTGTTACCTGTCATTCCTTCTTCTATTGTCTATGTTTAAGTAAATAACAGAGGAGAGAGATATGCTGACAGTAACCCCTTACTTGTTTTTTGACGGTCGTTGTAGTGAAGCGTTGGATTTTTATCATAAGTGTTTCGGCGGTGTGGTTTTATCGAAGCAACTTTTTAGTGATGCACCACAAGTAATAGAGGGAGCTCAACCTGATTGGGTCATGCATGCTGAGTTCGAAGCATTTGGTATGAAGCTGATGATGTCTGATGGTGTTAAGGCAAAAGAGCTAGAAGGGAACAACCTAGCACTTTCTCTTGTTACAGATGATACCGCGACCCAAGAACAGATCTTTGAAAAGCTAAAGCAAGATGGACGAGTAATGACGCCGTTAGCGGATACTTTTTGGGGCGCTCGGTTTGGTAAGGTTGAAGATAAGTTTGGAATACGCTGGATGGTGCATTGCGATTCTTTAAATTGAACCTGTGAAATTGGATAGTGAAATTGCTGCTTGGTTTTATTAGAATTATAAATAGAGATTATTAATCAATATTATATATAAAAATGGGCAGCATAAAGATTACCGTAGATCGCATTCAGCCCGGTCTGCATATACGACTCCCCGTAAAATGGAATGAACACCCATTTTTATTCAACAGTTTTAAAATCAAAGATGACGCCCAAGTAAAGGTAATTCGACATCTTGGGATTAAGCACGTCTATATAAACTTGAATCAAAGCGATACATCCCCTCTACCTGCTAACCATGTGATTGAGCAAGAAGCCGATACTGATTTACAAGTAAGCCTTGAAGCGGAAAGAATGTGGAAAGATAAGCATGAACGTATCGAAACTTTAAGCTCTTATCGTCGCAGAGTGAGTCATTGCGAGAAAGAGTTCGAACGTTCGCTGGCCCGAATGCGCTCTGTGATGACCAAGATCCGTAACCGACCTTTAGATGCAGTAGGGGAGGTAAAAGCTCTGGTTGATGACATTGTCGAAACATTAGTAAGCGATGATAACGTCACATTACACCTTATGAATGCTAAAGCTGATTTTGAAGACATCTACTTTCATACATTGAATGTTTCTGTTGTCGCGCTGATGATAGGTAAAGCTAAAGGTTACAATACGCAGCAATTAAAAGATCTTTCCTTCGCAGCGTTGTTCCACGATGTAGGCAAAATCAAAATACCAGTCGCTATATTAAGAAAGCAGAGTGCGCTTACGGTACCAGAAGAGAACTACTTAAAGCTTCACACTAAATATGGTGCAGATATTGTTTCAACAATTGATGACTTTCCTGAAAGGGCCAAAAAGGTGATTGCTCAACATCATGAGATGAATGATGGTTCTGGTTATCCCGAAGGCTTAAAAGAAGATGAGATAGATGAATTTGCCAAGATAGTCGCAGTGGCTAATGCATTTGATAACCTTTGCCATGGTAAAACGCAATATCAACAAATGATCCCGTATCTGGCACTGTCCCATTTATATAAAAGCTGCAAGCATTTATATAGCCAAGATAACTTGGGGCTATTAGTTAAGTTCATGGGAGTTTACCCACCAGGAACCGTAGTACAGCTTTCAAATGATTCGATTGGGGTTGTGATATCCGTTAACGCGAAACATATGCTTTATCCAAATGTACTTATCTATGATCCTAGCGTGCCAAGAACCCAAGCCCCGATTATTGACCTCTTTATTAAAGAGATAAAAATCGTCAATGCCGTTCATCCAAGTAAATTACCGGAACAAGTGAGAGAGTATCTAAACCCAAGAGCTCGTTTATCTTATTTTTTTGATAACGGGGAGTAGTTATCCACAAGGTGTTGTGGGTAATTTGTTCGAAACTTGGGGTGAAAATGGTATAAATAAGCCCTTGGTTGAAATATCTCCGCTTAACCTCTTTTTTCAATAAAAAACACATTTAATGCTTGCCAATAAGAGCTGCATCTCTATAATGCCGCCTCACTGACACGGTAGACGCCACAAGGCTTCAGCGCAGAATGTTAGTAAAGGCAACTAGCTTTGAGTGATTATTCGCTCCTACTTTTAGAAAGTAGAAATTAATTCCAAATAAGTGTTTGACACTGAGAATTAAGTCGCTAGAATGGCCGCCTCTTTCGAAGTGATGCAAGTCACAACGAAGAGAAGCTCTTTAACAATTTAAACCTATCAATCTGTGTGGGCACTCGTTGATGAATATCAAAACGTTTTATCGTTAGATAAAACAGATTCTTCGGAATCAACTTTGGTTTCAATGAACTGAGTGACCAATACAAATAACTACTTTCTCTTGTAGGAAGAAGGTATTTGGCACAGTCAATTCATTATCATTCTGTTGGAATGGTAATAGCTTTAAAATTACATAGTAGTTTTGAAGTCAGTATTCGTTGAGTCACAAAATCTTAAATTGAAGAGTTTGATCATGGCTCAGATTGAACGCTGGCGGCAGGCCTAACACATGCAAGTCGAGCGGAAACGACACTAACAATCCTTCGGGTGCGTTAATGGGCGTCGAGCGGCGGACGGGTGAGTAATGCCTAGGAAATTGCCTTGATGTGGGGGATAACCATTGGAAACGATGGCTAATACCGCATAATGCCTACGGGCCAAAGAGGGGGACCTTCGGGCCTCTCGCGTCAAGATATGCCTAGGTGGGATTAGCTAGTTGGTGAGGTAATGGCTCACCAAGGCGACGATCCCTAGCTGGTCTGAGAGGATGATCAGCCACACTGGAACTGAGACACGGTCCAGACTCCTACGGGAGGCAGCAGTGGGGAATATTGCACAATGGGCGAAAGCCTGATGCAGCCATGCCGCGTGTATGAAGAAGGCCTTCGGGTTGTAAAGTACTTTCAGTTGTGAGGAAGGGGGTGTAGTTAATAGCTGCATCTCTTGACGTTAGCAACAGAAGAAGCACCGGCTAACTCCGTGCCAGCAGCCGCGGTAATACGGAGGGTGCGAGCGTTAATCGGAATTACTGGGCGTAAAGCGCATGCAGGTGGTTCATTAAGTCAGATGTGAAAGCCCGGGGCTCAACCTCGGAACTGCATTTGAAACTGGTGAACTAGAGTACTGTAGAGGGGGGTAGAATTTCAGGTGTAGCGGTGAAATGCGTAGAGATCTGAAGGAATACCAGTGGCGAAGGCGGCCCCCTGGACAGATACTGACACTCAGATGCGAAAGCGTGGGGAGCAAACAGGATTAGATACCCTGGTAGTCCACGCCGTAAACGATGTCTACTTGGAGGTTGTGGCCTTGAGCCGTGGCTTTCGGAGCTAACGCGTTAAGTAGACCGCCTGGGGAGTACGGTCGCAAGATTAAAACTCAAATGAATTGACGGGGGCCCGCACAAGCGGTGGAGCATGTGGTTTAATTCGATGCAACGCGAAGAACCTTACCTACTCTTGACATCCAGAGAAGCCAGCGGAGACGCAGGTGTGCCTTCGGGAGCTCTGAGACAGGTGCTGCATGGCTGTCGTCAGCTCGTGTTGTGAAATGTTGGGTTAAGTCCCGCAACGAGCGCAACCCTTATCCTTGTTTGCCAGCGAGTAATGTCGGGAACTCCAGGGAGACTGCCGGTGATAAACCGGAGGAAGGTGGGGACGACGTCAAGTCATCATGGCCCTTACGAGTAGGGCTACACACGTGCTACAATGGCGCATACAGAGGGCAGCAAGCTAGCGATAGTGAGCGAATCCCAAAAAGTGCGTCGTAGTCCGGATTGGAGTCTGCAACTCGACTCCATGAAGTCGGAATC